>JALVEE010000193.1 GCA_027008645.1 Saprospiraceae bacterium | reverse complement strand
TAGAATTATGGAGACTAGACCATTGAGTAAGAAAAAAAGATGGAGGCTAGTAGAGATTTTAGAAAAGGCTAAGTAATTTTCTAAGTAAATATATATAAAAAATAAATCATGATACAACAAGAATCTAGATTGAAGGTGGCTGACAATAGCGGGGCGAAAGAAGTGCTTTGTATTAAAGTATTAGGAGGTAGTAAAAGAAGGTATGCTCATGTTGGAGATAAAATCGTTGTTACTGTTAAGAGTACTACACCAACAGGTATAAAGAAAGGTACCGTTACCAAAGCTGTTGTCGTGAGAACTAAAAAGGAAATTAGAAGAGATGACGGTTCATATATCAAATTTGATGAAAATGCTGTTGTGCTTTTAAATGAGGGGGGAGATCCAAGAGGAACCCGTATTTTTGGACCGGTAGCTCGTGAACTTAGAGGGGAAGATTATATGAAAATAGTTTCTTTGGCACCGGAGGTATTATAAAAAATAAATATTATTGTTATGGCATCAGATAGATTTGCAAAAAAAATACACATCAAAAAAGGAGACGAGGTAATCGTTACCGAAGGTGCGTATAAAGGTAAAAAAGGAAGAGTATTAGAGGTATATCCTAAAAAATATAGAGCTTTGGTCGAAGGAGTTAATATTGTGAAGAAACACCAAAAACCAACTAATGAAGCTCAAGGAGGAATTATTGAAAAAGAAGCTCCGGTTCATATTTCTAATATTATGCTAGTTGATCCTAAAACAGGTGAAGCGACAAGAATAGGTCGTAAACTTGTCGATGGTAAAATGGTACGTTTTTCAAAAAAATCAGGAGAAATTATTAAATAATGAGTTATACAGCAAGGTTAAAAAAGCGATACGAAGAGGATATTATTCCTAAAATGAAAGAGGAGTTTCAGTATAAGTCCTCAATGCAAGTGCCTAAACTTGTTAAGATTTCAATTAATCAAGGTTTGGGAGATGCTACTCAAGATAAAAAGATTATCGATGAGGCGATGAAAGATTTAGCGGCTATTGTAGGTCAAAAACCTATATCTATAAAAGCTAAGAAATCTGTATCTAACTTTAAATTAAGAGAAGGTCAAAGTGTGGGAGTAAAGGTAACTTTGAGAAGGGATAAAATGTATGAATTCTTGGATAGACTTATTAATGTTGCATTGCCAAGGGTAAAGGATTTTAGAGGAATCAATGACAAAAGTTTTGACGGTAGAGGTAATTACTCAATGGGTATAGAGGAACATACTATTTTCCCTGAAATTCAATTGGATAAAGTTAACAGAGTTTTGGGTATGGATATTACAATTGTGACTTCAGCCAAAACCGATGCTGAATCATTTGCATTGTTGAAACATTTTGGAATGCCTTTTAAAAATCAAAGAAAATAAATTATAATGGCTAGAAAATCACTAATAGCAAGGGAGGAAAAAAGAAAAAAGATGGTGGCAAAATACGCTGCCAAAAGAAAGAAGTTTAAAGAAGAAGGAGATTGGGATGCATTGGATAAATTGCCAAAAAACTCTAATCCAATCAGATTGCACAATAGATGTAGATTGACCGGAAGACCAAAAGGATATATTAG
Source organism: Saprospiraceae bacterium (assembly GCA_027008645.1). Classification (GTDB taxonomy): domain Bacteria; phylum Bacteroidota; class Bacteroidia; order Chitinophagales; family Saprospiraceae; genus JADJGA01. Next base: position 8,472 of record JALVEE010000193.1, on the reverse strand, counting down.
AAGATTCGGTTTGTGTAGGGTTAAATTCAGAGAGATGGCATTAGATGGTAAAATTCCAGGTGTAACAAAAGCAAGTTGGTAAAAAAAACAGTAAGATTATTATGACAGTAACAGATCCAATATCAGATTATTTGACTCGTATCAGAAATGCGCAAATGGCAAACCATAGAATGGTTGTTATTCCAGGGTCAAAGATGAAAAGAAAAATGACTGAGATTCTTTATGATCAAGGATATATTTTGAAATATAAATTTGAGGAAGATAACAAGTCCGGCAAAATTTATATTGCATTGAAATATGATCCATTGACGAAAGCTCCGGTTATAAAAAGTATGAAGCGTTTAAGCAAACCGGGATTGAGACAATATTTTCCTGCTGATAAAATACCTCGTGTGATTAATGGACTTGGTATTGCTATCGTGTCCACATCAAAAGGTGTTATGACTGATAAAGAAGCGAGAAGGGAAAATGTGGGAGGAGAAGTATTGTGTTTAGTTTATTAAAAAATTAAAATTTTTAAGAGATGTCAAGAATTGGTAATTCACCGATAAATATACCCTCAGGAGTCGATATAGAAATCAGTAAGGGCAATTTGGTAACCGTGAAAGGAGCTAAGGGAGTTTTGACTCAACAGATTGATCCTGATTTGAAAATTAGTATTGAGGATGGTACTCTGACAGTATCAAGACCAACGGATTCTATACGACATAAATCTATGCATGGATTGTATAGATCGTTGATTAATAATATGGTGGAAGGAGTAAGTAATGGCTTTAAAAAAGAGTTGGAGTTGGTTGGTGTAGGTTTTAGAGCTTCTAATACAGGTAATTTACTTGAAATGCAATTGGGCTTTTCACACCCCATATACTTTGCTATTCCTGATGAATTGCAATTGGAGACTGTTACGGAAAAAGGAAAAAATCCGTTGATTATTATTTCAGGTATAGATAAACAATTGGTTGGACAAGTTGCAGCAAAAATTAAAGCATATCGTAAACCTGAACCATACAAAGGTAAAGGAGTTAGATATAAAGGTGAAGAAATTAGAAGAAAAGTTGGTAAATCTGCCGGTGCTTAATTTAAAAATGTTTAAGATTTAAAGAAATGAGAAAAAGAACTAGTCAAAAAGTTAAAAGACGTAAAAGGATTCATTTTGGAATTCGTAAATCTATCGTTGGTACTCCGGATATGCCTAGATTATCTGTATTCAAAAGTAATAAAGGTATTTCAGCTCAATTAATAGATGATGTAAATGCTGTTACTTTGGTAAGTGCTACTTATAAAGATAAAGAATTGACAAGTGGAACTAAGTCTGAAGTCGCTAAACAAGTTGGAGCTAAATTGGCTCAAAGAGCACTTGATAGTAATATTTCTAATGTGGTATTTGATAGAAGTGGATATACATATCACGGTATTGTTAAATCTCTTGCTGAAGGTGCTAGAGAAGGCGGTTTGAAATTCTAATAAACAATTGATAAAATTATGAATAACAAAAAAAGTAGAGTAAAACCTACAGATATAAACGAGTTGAAGGAAAAGTTGGTTACCCTTAATAGAGTTACTAAAGTGACAAAAGGGGGTAGGACTTTTAGTTTTGCTGCATTGGTTGTAGTGGGTGATGGCGCAGGTGTAATAGGATATGGATTGGGTAAATCCAGAGATGTCTCTGAAGCCATTGGTAAAGCTACCGAAGTTGCAAAAAAGAACCTTATAAAAGTACCTATCTTGAAGGGAACAATACCTCATGAGCAATTGGGTAAGTATGGCGGCGGTAGAATCCTGATTAAACCTGCATCTGAAGGTACAGGAGTAATTGCCGGTGGAGCTATGCGTGCTGTCTTGGAAACAGCCGGATATCACAATGTTCTTGCAAAAGCTCAAGGCTCCTCAAATCCTCATAATGTTATTAAAGCAACTCTTGATGCTTTGATGAAATTAAGAGACCCTTATCAAGTAGCTCAAGAGAGGGGAATTGATTTAGAAAAATTGTATCACGGATAGTAAATATTTTAAAGATGGTAAAAATTACTCAAGTTAAAAGTTCTATTGGTCAGACAAAGAAACAAAAAGATACTTTGAAGGCATTGGGACTTAGAGGAATAAGAAAAAGTGTTGAGATCGAATTGAATCCTCAACTTAAAGGTATGGTTGATAAAGTCAGCCACTTGATAACTATTGAAGAAATTTAATATTTAAAAAATATAAAGATGGAATTGCATAATCTTAGACCTGCAAAGGGCGCTGTAAAAAAAGGGAAGAAGGTAATCGGTAGAGGACAAGGTTCCGGTAAAGGAGGAACTTCTACTAGAGGTCATAAAGGAGCTCAATCTAGAGCAGGGTGGTCAAGAAAAAGAAATTATGAAGGTGGTCAAACTCCTTTGCAAATGCGTTTGCCTAAACGTGGATTTAATAATCCTTTCAGAGTGGCTTATGTCGCTATTAATATTGATAGATTGCAAGCAATAAGTGAAAAATATTCTGTCACAGATATTAACCCTGAGTTTTTGATCTCAAAAAATATTATTGGAAAAAAAGATCTTGTAAAGGTTTTGGGTAATGGTGAATGTGATAAAGTGTTGAATATAAAAGCGCATAAATTTTCCGAGACTGCCAAATCTAAAATTGAAGGTAAAGGTGGTAGTATTACATTAGTATAAATAATAATTGATGAAAGAATTTATAGAAAGTATTAAGAATATATGGAAGATTGAAGAACTTCGTAAAAGAATCTTGTTTACTGTTGCGATGATTGCAATTTATAGATTTGGTTCTTATGTCGTACTTCCGGGTGTTATGCCTCAAGTTTTATTAAAAGCCGTTCAAGGAAGAGGTGCAAATGATATATTGGGCTTGTTGAATACTTTTACCGGTGGAGCTTTATTTAAAGCATCCATTTTTGCTTTAGGTATTATGCCGTATATTACTGCTTCGATTATTGTTCAATTATTGGGTTTTGCTGTTCCTTATTTCCAAAGACTTCAAGAGAAAGAAGGTGAGTCAGGAAGGAATAAAATAAATCAAATCACACGATATCTTACTGTATTGATTACTTTAGTACAAGGCGGTGGATATCTGACAACTATAGTTTCTGCCGGTGCGATGGATCCTAATGTTAATCCTTATGTTTTTTGGATAACAAATATTATAATCCTCTCGACCGGAACTATATTTGCAATGTGGCTTGGAGAAAGAATTACAGATCGAGGAATCGGCAACGGTATATCTTTGTTGATTATGATAGGAATTATCTCCAGATTGCCCTCTGCTTTCTTTGCTGAAATACAAGCTCAATTGGCGAGCAATGGAGGTTTGATTGTTTTTGTTCTTGAATTAATTGCATTATTTGCTATTGTATTACTCACAGTACTAATCACTCAGGGAGTCAGGAAGATTCCGGTTCAGTTTGCTAAGAAAATGGTTGGTAAAGGTTCAAGCCAAATTCCTGTATCAGGAGCCCGTGATTATATCCCTGTTAAAGTAAATGCAGCAGGAGTAATGCCTATCATCTTTGCTCAAGCAATTATGTTTTTACCTGTAACGGTAATGCAATGGGTATCTAAAGGTGGAAGTTCTGCCGGTAGTATATTGACAGCATTGAATAGATGGGATTCACCGGTATATAATATATTATTTTTCTTACTAGTTGTTATATTTACTTATGTTTATACAGCGTTGATAGTAAATCCTAAGCAATATGCAGATTATTTGAAAAGAATGAATGCGTTTATTCCGGGAGTTAAACCCGGTAAATCTACTGAGGAATATATTGATTCTGTAGTGACAAAGATAACACTACCCGGATCAATATTTTTAGGTTTTATTTCTATTTTCCCTGCTTTTATAGCAGCGTTTGGTGTTAATCAGGCATTTGCATTGTTTTTTGGAGGAACATCATTATTGATTTTAGTTGGGGTAGTTTTGGATACAATGCAGCAAATAGAAAGTCATTTATTGATGAGAAAATATGATAGTCTGGTTAAATCAGGAAAATTAAAAGGAAGGAATACAGGAGGATTGAATCCTATTGGTTCCGGAATGTAATATTGAATTAGTGGCTAAAGGTATAATTATAAAGACTGACGAGGAGATAGAATTGTTGAGGAAGAGCAATCTAATTGTTTCGAAGACACTTTCTCTAATGGGAGAAATGTTAAAACCCGGGATTACCGGTAAAAAATTGGATGAAAAAGCAGAAGAGTTTATTAGGGATAATGGGGGGGTGCCGTCATTTAAAGGTTACCAAGGATTTCCCGCTAGTTTGTGTATCTCTATTAATGAAGCCGTAGTTCATGGAATTCCTAATAATTTAGAGATTAAAGACGGTGATGTTGTTTCTATAGATTGTGGGGTATATATGAACGGATTTCATGGGGATGCAGCTTACACGTTTGCGATTGGTGATGTTGACGAAAAAATAATGAAGCTTCTTAGAGTTACAAATAAAAGTTTGTATCTCGGAATTGAACGGGCTGTTGCCGGAAATAGAGTAGGGGATATAAGTTATGCAATTCAATATTTTACTGAGAAGCAACACGGATATGGTGTGGTAAGAGAATTGGTTGGTCATGGTGTTGGAAGGGATTTGCACGAAAAACCCGAGGTTCCAAATTTTGGTAGAAGAGGAAGAGGACCGGTTTTGAAAGATGGAATGACGATTGCTATTGAGCCTATGATTAATATGGGAACAAAAAGAGTAAGTGTTTTGGATGACGGATGGACCATTGTGACAAGAGATAGAAAAGCTTCAGCACACTATGAACATTCAGTAGTTATTCGTAAAAATAAGGCAGATTTACTGTCAAATCATGAAATTATTGAAGAATCGATTAAAAATAATGCTAATATTAAGCAATTGTAAAAAATAAATTGTAATTTCGCGACCCAATTTGAATTATGGCAAAGCAAAAACTTATAGAACAAGATGGAATTATTGAAGAAGCACTCTCAAATGCTATGTTTAGAGTGCGGCTTGAAAATGATCATTTGATTATAGCTACCATTTCGGGTAAAATGAGAATGTTCTATATTAGGATTTTGCCGGGGGACAAAGTTAAGGTTGAAATATCACCTTATGATTTGAGTCGAGGGAGAATTACTTACAGGTACAAATAGAGATTAAATTATTTAAGGATTTAATAAAAATATTATAAAGATGAAAGTAAAAGCATCAATTAAAAAACGGTCGTCAGACTGTAAGATAGTGAGAAGGAAAGGGAAGTTGTATGTTATTAATAAAAAGAATCCAAAGTTTAAACAACGTCAAGGTTAATAAAATTTTTATATTATGGCAAGAATTACAGGAGTAGATATTCCAAAGAACAAAAGAGGTGTAATCGGTTTAACATATATTTACGGAATCGGTAGATCTCGTGCTGCAGATATACTTCGAAAAGCAGGAATTGATGAGAATACCAAAGTAAACCAATGGTCAGATGATAATATTCGTGAAATCGCAATGATTATTCAGGAAGATTATACTGTTGAAGGGGAATTGAAATCTGAAGTAAAGCAAAGTATTAAGCGTTTGATGGATATCGCGAGTTATCGTGGATTGCGTCATAGAAAAGGTCTTCCTGTTAGAGGGCAAAAGACTAAAACAAATGCTAGGACTCGAAAAGGAAGAAAGAAAACTGTCGCTAATAAGAAAAAAGTGACTAAATAATTAACCTTATTTTAAATAGATTATAATACGTTATGGCAAAGGCAAGAAAAAATAAAAAAGTCAGAAAAGTAAATGTTGAACCTAAGGGTAGGGCATATATACAGGCTTCATTCAATAATGTAATTGTGACACTTACTAATTCTAAAGGTGAGGTAGTATCATGGGGTTCAGCCGGGAAAGCGGGTTTTAAGGGCTCTAAGAAAAATACTCCTTATGCTGCACAAATAGCTGCAAAATCCGCTGCTCAAGATGCTTTGGATGCCGGAATGAGATCTGTAGAGGTTTTTGTAAAAGGTCCCGGCGCCGGGCGAGAAGCTGCTATTAGAGAGATTGATGCAACCGGTATTAAGGTGACAAAGATTGTAGATGTTACCCCTATACCTCATAATGGATGCAGACCTCCAAAAAAGAGAAGAGTTTAATTTTTGATAGAATATATAATATTATAAGAAATGGCAAGATATACCGGACCAAAAACTAAAATAGCTAGAAAATTTGGAGAAGCAATTTTCGGACCCGATAGAGCGTTTGAAAAGAGAAAGTATCCTCCTGGACAACATGGTCCTAATAGAAGAAGAAAGCAAAAGTCAGACTATGCTGTTCAGTTGATGGAAAAACAAAAAGCTAAATATACATACGGTCTTTTGGAAAGACAATTTAGAAACTTGTTTGATAAAGCTAATAGAAAAGAAGGTGTGACTGGAGATATCCTTTTGCAATTATTGGAATCCAGATTGGATAATACAGTCTTTAGATTGGGGTTTGCTCCTACTAGAAGAGCAGCTCGTCAATTGGTCAATCACGGACATATTGTATTAAATGGAACAGTTAATAATATCCCCTCAACGCTTCTTAGAGCCGGAGATATTATTACCGTTAGGGGAAAGTCTAAAAACTTGGATGTTATTAAAAATGCAATGGGTGCTTCAAATGCTCGCAATTTTGGATGGTTGGAGTTTAGTGCAGACCAAGGTGTTGGGAAATTCTTAGCTTATCCTGAAGTAGAGAAAATACCTGAAAATATAAATGCTCAGTTGATAGTCGAATTGTATTCTAAATAATCTCTTTAATTTTTATAATTTGATTATAAAGTTAATCTGATTTGAGTATTGAATTTACGAGTATTGGTATTAAAAAATAAACGAAAATCAAATATATTTGTATATTTTGATTTTTGTTGTATAAACAATTAAATAGAATATGAATATATTAAACTTTCAAAAGCCTGAGAAAATAAATTTAAAGAAAGCTGATGATTTTCACGGTTTTTTTGAATTTAAACCTTTAGAGCCCGGTTTTGGTCAAACATTGGGGAATTCACTAAGAAGAGTTTTATTATCGTCCCTTGAGGGGTACGCCATATCTGCAATTAGAATTGCAGGTGTAGATCACGAGTTTTCGACCATAAAAGGCGTCTATGAAGATGTCGTGGATTTGATATTGAATCTCAAACAAATAAGATTTAAAAGAGTTATTGAAGAAGAGGAAGAAGGAGAAAATGATGATGTGAAAATATACTTGACAATTTCAGGTCAGGATAAATTTGTGGGCGGTGATATTATGAAGTTTACCAATGTTTTCGAAATCACAAATCCCGATATGGTTATTTGTAATATGGAAACATTTGTAAATCTTGAAATTGAATTGACAGTGAGTAAAGGACGTGGATATGTACCTGCCGGTGATGTGAAAGATTCTGTCATGCCAATCGGAACTATTCCCGTTGATTCTATTTTTACACCGATTAAAAACGTTTCGTATAAAGTATCTAATACAAGGGTCGGTCAAAAAACCGATTATGAAAAACTTGATATTGAAATCAAGACGGATGGCACTATCCACCCGGAGGAAGCTATTAAACAAGCGTCTAGAATCCTTATCCAACACTTGATGTTGATTACAGACGAAAATATCACATTCGATGATCCAACTAAGAAAAGTGAAGATTTCGTTGATGAGCACATATTGCATATGCGCAAATTGTTGAAGACTCAACTTGAAGATTTGGATTTATCTGTAAGAGCATTCAACTGCTTGAAAGCATCCAAAATTGATACTTTAGGTGAATTGGTAGAAATAGAAAGGCATGAATTGTTGAAGTTTAGAAATTTTGGTAAAAAATCCTTGGTAGAGATAGAGGAGTTGCTTGAAAATAAGGATTTGACTTTTGGAATGGACTTGTCGAAATATAATATTAAAAAATAAAAATAAATAAGTTTCCGGTATCAAGGAAAGACCTTCTTGGTTTATTAATTAAAAATAAATATTAACCGAGTCTAAATAACGACAGCCGGTAGTCGATTAGACAGAGTGATATTAAAAACAGAATAAAATGAGGCACAGAAAGAAATTTAATCATTTAGGAAGAAAGAAAAAGCATAGAGAAGCTCTTCTACAAAACTTAGCAATCGCTTTGATTGAACACAAAAGGATTAATACTACCTTGGCAAAAGCGAAAGCACTTAGAGTATTCATTGAACCTCTTATTACAAAAGCAAAGGATAATTCTACTCATTCAAGAAGAATGGTCTTTAAGAGATTGAACAATAAGTTTGCGGTCACAGAATTATTTGATGTTGTTGCTCCAAAAGTTGGAGATAGACCCGGTGGATATACAAGAGTTATAAAAATGGGATTTAGACAAGGTGATGCTGCTGCAATGGCAATGATTGAGCTTGTTGATTTCAATGAATTATTATTGGCAGCTAAAGCTTCTTCTGCCGGTAAATCAAAAAGAAGAAGAAGAAGAGGTAAGAAAAAAGAAAATGTGGCACCCGTTGCTAAGAAAGAAGAAGAATAGGATTTTTTTG
>JALVEE010000192.1 GCA_027008645.1 Saprospiraceae bacterium | reverse complement strand
TTAATGGGAGAGCTGGTGCTTTCCCTCTCATAATTTTTGTTTTTTGGTTATTCTCTTTAAACGTTTTAATATTGGATTTATTTTGTTCTTGGCGCACTAGATGCTGTACGTTGAGAACCATTCAGCATAGCTAGTTCTTTTGTTCCCTCAGCCGTCCCATCAGTTTTATATAATCTATTTTCCAAAGAATTTATATTTGCATTGAAGTAAAGTTCATCATTATAAACAATAATTGATCGCCCTGATTCACCATTACAACAATTAATAGCTCCCCCCTTTGGACCTTCTAATAAATCAACAATCATTCGAGTACCGGCTGGAGTTCCATCAGAAATCCACCACTCTGTACCATGTTTGCCATCATCTGCAATAAAAACAAGTTGGTTATTTAAAATATAAAAGTTATCTACATTAGAACTTTTAGGACCGGGATTAATATCCATGAATAACGACACATTCTGACCATCATACTGCCATAATTCTAATCCTTCCTCCGCACTTCTTGCAACAAAAAAGAGCTTATCTTGATATTCAATATATAATCGATCTGTACTAAATTCAAATGAACTTTCCTTACCCGGATTAATATCCATTAATAACTGAGCTTGCTGACTAATAATAATATTTTGATAGAATAATAGGGCTATTATTAAAATAATCCAATTTTTCATAATTCTAATGTTTTATTAATTAAATAATTATTAAATTAGCCTTCCAATAGCTTATTATAGGCTTTGAGAGACTTTCAATAAATACAAACATACAATAATTATAAATATTCTTTATTGTCATTGATAAAAAAGCTTGAAAAACTCTACAAGCAAAGTGATTTCAGGCAGCGTTTCCCCTACTCCCAACGTCTTAATCTTGAATATATTCCTTAACTTTCAACACACCATTATGAAAAAACATTTACCATTTGCGTTTTTATATCTATTGATATTTTTTACTACTAGTTCTTTTGCCAAAACTATCCATATCGGAGAGGGGCAACAATTTAAAACATTGGAACAGGCAGTTGCTACAGCTCAACCCGGAGATAAAATCGTTATCCATAAGGGTATTTATACACAAAGAGAAGATATATCAAATCTCAATGGAGAAAAAGAAAATCCGATTATTATCTATGCCGAGGAAGAAGGCAAAGTTATTTTTAGAGGACAAAGTGAAGCGTGGCACCTTTCTTCATGTTCAAATTTGTTCATTTACGGATTTGTTTTTGAAAATCAGACATCCAATGGTGTGAATATTGACGACAGTGGTAATTACGATAATTCCACTTTCAATATTACTATAAAAAATTGCATTTTTAGAGATATGAATGCAAGCGGTAATAACGACATGTTGAAATTATCGGGATTGAACGATTTCACAGTTGAAAATTGCTCATTCCTCAATGGGGCAGCGGGAGGAAGCGGTATAGATATGGTAGGCTGTCATCAAGGTAAATTTATCAAAAACAAATTTGAAAATATGGGAAGCAATTGCATTCAGGTCAAAGGAGGTTCACAATATATCACTATCGCTCAAAACACTTTTATCGATGGAGGCAACCGCTCACTCAACCTGGGAGGAAGTACCGGTTTGGAGTATTTCAGACCTCATAATGCACCATTTGAAGCAGCTGATATTGATGTTTATTCAAATATTTTTATTCGCTCTTGGGCGCCGATAGCCTTTGTAGGATCAACACGAGTCAGAGTATTCAACAATACCTTTTACAAACCCGAAAACTGGGTTTTTCGCATCCTACAAGAAACTGTGGACACAATCAGATTTATCGCTTGCGGTGACAATGAATTTTCAAATAATATCATATATTTTGGTGATAATCTGCATCGCATTGTCAATATTGGCCCCAATACCAGACCCCAATCTTTTATATTTGCCAATAATCTTTGGTACAATTTTGACAATCCTGACTTTGATAGTCCCGGGCTTCCGGCAGTAGAAACAAATCCGGTTATTCAGCAAAATCCCTTATTTGAAAATATAGATGAGTACAATTTTGACCTGACTTCTTCAAGCCCTGCGATAGGGAATGGTAAATCCTTAGTAGCCCCTGAATTGGATTTCAAAGATAGATATTTCAAAGATACATGTAGTATAGGAGCGTTTGAATACAATGGAGTATTCAAAGACTTTACAGGCGATGCCGGAAGAACTGTTTGGCACTATCATTTTGGTTATCCCGGAGATTATCAAACCATAAGAATTACGGATAAAGAAACTATTGACAATAAAGAAGTTTCCTTTGTAGAAAACAAAGTTTTTTCTTATGACTTCGGAGGAACAAAAATGGAATTCTATTTATTTACATCTTTAGGGGTTACTTATTTCACAGATTTATATAACAGTAATAATGTATTTGAAAAAATATATGACTACAATTTGAAAACCGGTGATACATTAAAATCCTTTGGAATCTGTTATAATCCAATTCTTACAATAATTGATTCGGTAAAATTTGATTTTTTAGCTGGTAAAGTGAGAAAGATATATATTACTCATCCATACTTTAGTGATTCAAATAACTGCAATTATTATTTTGGCAATCCCGGCAAATTAATAGAGGGCATTCATTCAGTATATTCTTTTATGTTGGGAAATGAATATTTTGACAATAGATATAATGACAGCCTTCGCTGCTATAGTTATTATAATGAAAAAGGAATTGAATACACTACTCATTTTGTTGATTCCCCATGTGATTATATCAAAGTATCAACAGAGAATCCTTTATTTGCAGGCATAAACATCTTTCCCAACCCTGCAAATGATATTCTCAATATTGATTTTGAAGATGTTTTTAACGGTTCAATTGACATTTTGGATATATCCGGAAAAATAATTATATCAAATAATCAAAGAGCAAAAAACACAATCCAATTTGATATAAGCTCACTTGCTCAAGGCACATATTTTGTGAAACTCAAGACAGACAAAGGGGGGCATGTCAGTAAATTTGTTAAGATTTAGTGGATTAAAGTCATAATAAAAAGAAAAATTATCATTCAACGCGAAAAAAAAGAAATACACTTGACTAAGAAGTTCGAAGAGATTCTGAAGCTGACTTCTTCAAAAATTGACTTTTGTATAACCGGTTTAAAAAAAATCAAATTTTAACAAATTTACTAATATACCGCTTGTAGCCACTATTGACTTCGACAAAATAAACTCCGGGAATCATTGATGAAATATTAATTTCCTTAGTTGAAATATTACCATGCCTAACTTTTGAACCTTTAATATCATAGATTTTATATTCCTTTCCGATAAAACCGGCATCAATCCTTATAAAATCTTTCGCAGGATTGGGGTAAATATCAACCTCAAAACTGTCTTTATCCTCTTTATCAATTAAAGATGTATATTCAGCTGCCTTCATTCTAACTACCTGCCTTCCTGCCAACTTATCAATAGCAATAAAATACACATAACCATTATTTGCAATCATTTTTGTATAAAAAACATTTCCAATTAGATTATCTATCAAATGAATTTTCTTTTTTTCGTCAATATACAATAATTTATCTTTAATATAATAGATTCCTGACTCTCCAAAACTTAAAAAATTATTCTGCCCCCTGTTTGATGTACTCAAATAAGAATCAATAAGGTCGATATTTTTAAAATAACCGGTTGAGTGGTAAAAATTTATTTTATTTGAATTACCCTTATTTGTCCTCGTTACTAAAAATGTATCATTTTCAAATAGCAAAGCGTCAAAAAGACGTTCATTATCCGGAAATTCAGGCTCTTCAATACCTTTTGCCTTATTGCAATCAAATAAATAATTAATCCCTAATCTATAAATATCATTTCTCAATTCATTAAATGAAATAATTTCTTGCCCTGGATATATCTTTTTCAAATTATTACCATCATAAAAATATGCAGAACTCAAATCGGAAAACATCGGGATTAACATATATTGATGTTCTTCGTCTTGTGTTACGCTCATACTCAACTCACATGTCGTATAACTATACTTCAAAAGTGGAAATAATTTTTTATTTTTCATCTCGTAAATACCCGTTTTCAGCATTACAAAAATTTTATCCTTGACAATTATTACGGGTGTAGTACGCACTATATTATCAATTACATATTGAGGTTCACTATTATCATATATAGCATAAAGCTCCCGGTCCAAATTATCACAATAATATATATCTTTCCCAAATTGAAATAAAAAATTTCTATCCTCTCGATCTGTATGGAATAAGAATACGTGAGAAGATAACTTTTCCAGCTTATGCTCATCTAATGAATACCTATAAAATTCACCAAAATTGATAACAAAATACAAGGTTTTATCAATTATCACAATTTGGTCAATCTCATTAACTTTCTCTTTAAAAGGGAAACTTGCAATCATAGATTTATTAGTACCATCAAATTTCATTATCTTAATGGAATCAGTTCCAAGCGGTGTGAAATAATACAAATCCCCCTCAAATAAGGTATGATTTGTCCAAAAATAATTTCCAAATATCGGTTTATTATTTATTTTTTCAACACTAGTTCCACTAATATGATACAAATCTTTGATCGATAATACTACTTCTCCATGCACAGAAACCAATCGAGAATTTAGGTTCAAACCACTATTTGATTTCAGAAATTCAGACGATACCCCCTTATAATTTTTTGAATTCAAATCAACGTGATACAATGGACTATAACCGGCATTATATTCATGATTGACAATTGAAACAAAATAATCATCATCCGACAATCTCATATATTGACAATTATACTTAAAAGCGACATCTTTAGTTCCTTCCAATTGTATAGTAGTCATATTTTTCAAATCAATTAAATTGAATTCGCCACCATAAATATTAAAGACATATCTATTGTCAACCACCTCGAGATTGCGAAATTGCGAGAAAGTATGAAGAGATTTAAATGATTTATAATTTCCTGAGTTAATATCAATCACAACCAATTCATCATCATAGTGATTTGTTACTAATTTAGTATCATATAATTCATATTGATATACCGGATATGAAAACTTACTTTTTATTTGGTGTATATTCTTCTTAGTGGTTAAATCAAATATTTGCAAATAAAATCCTTTTTTACCTGAATTGGTAATAATCATATTATTCCCCACTTTCTTCACAATATTAATTTCACCTAACCTTGGCGAAATATTTTCATATCTATTTTTTTCTTTTGTAGTATAATTAAAAGAGCATAATGCACCGGTGGTGTCCTGATACCAAACGCATTTATCCCCCATATACATTCTCATAAATTTCCAAAAAGTCAAATCTGTAATCAATGTATCTCTGACACCTGTATTTTCATCATATAAATAATATGTTTCAAGACGATCATCTCCATCATGTTTTTCAAAAATATAATAATTATCCTTTTTATGAAGTGCATGAAATACAAATTCGTCACATTCTGAGATTCCCGTTTTAAAATTATATTTAAAGTATTTTGAATTACTATTGTAACTAAAATTATCCTTCATTACAAAATACACACTTGAATCTGATTCAAATTTCCAATTATATAAGAAATAATCCTTAGGAATTGGTTCTTTTCTTATTTCGTCTTTGACAAAATCATAAGCTATAAAAAATCCGGGAATATCAAATAACATCAAACTACCTTTAAACTTAATGATTTTGTTATTGTACAAGTTTTCAAATTGATTGGAATGCAAAAATTGAACAGAATCCTTGGATATTACTTTATATACACTCAATTGATCGCTAAAATCAACATTTACCAAATAATTAATCGAATCTACAGATTGCAAATAACAATATTCAAAACTTCCTGTGGATTGAAAATTAGTAACCAACTCTTGATTAATTCCAATAACTGCAATTCCGGTGACAAATAATAATGTGTAGAAAAGTTTCATAGACGGTATGCTTTATTTGTAAAAAAACAAGACATTGCATCGCGCAAGAAAAAAGTGGTAATATGTAGCTGAACTTTACTCGACACACTATCTCTCAATATTATAACGAAAATATTTAGCTTTTGTATATTGACTAAGGAAAATAAATATCATTTTTATATTAAATAGTGTCTGAAAGAAAAACATCAAATTTAAAATTGTTTCTATTTATCACATTATGTTTTTTGCAAGAGATTGATGCAAAGGCTTACGTGTTATATTGAGCATATTACTGCTACACTAGAATATTGTTCTAGACTTATAAAATCCTAATAGTTTATTTTACCCATTTGATACTGTCAATATCAATATCTTTCCAAGAAGAGGTTTCAATATCAATCGGATAATAACCTTCTTTTGGCACATCGTTTAGTTTGTCAATTTCAAATTCCAATTTTTTCCATTCAGCTAATGGAATTTGCTCTATTTTATGTTGATGGCTTTCAGGATATTTCAAGCCACTTATCAAAGGTATCGGATCAAAATAATTCCAAAAAGGATATTTCCCCATTCTTTGAAATGCACCTGCAATGGCAAGTTTTGTGCCTGATTTCAAATATTCTTTAGGTAAATTTACTTTGGTGATTCTGATTAATGGATATTTACCAGTTCCATGACTTAAATCAGTTAAAGCGGCAATAGTTGAAGTTTTTTCATCAATTACAATACCGGCACCTAAATCACCGGAATAAAACATATCCCTATCTTTAGATGTCATCAGAATATTCATTGCCACAATAATTCCAGCAATTATATGAACAGCCAACTCAAAAAATATCCTAATAGCAAAAAAATAATAATATATTTTAATATCTTAATAAAATGTGATTTATTGACAGTTATCCATTTCTTATAGGAAAATTCAGTGTTAGCCTGTCTTGTAGATTTAGCACTATGCGTTGGTATTCCATAATGAAAATGTTTCGGATTGACTGTTATCTCACCGGTAGAATTATCAATATTAATAGTAGTTTCATCCTTCTGATCCAACATACCTTTTAATTTAGGTATTCTATAATATAACATACTTTCAGAGTAATAAAAATATTCAGCATCCTCATTTTCATCCTCATTTTCAATATCTTTTATTGATAGAACTAACCACATATCACTTAATTTATGTAAATAATCTATCGATGCTCCTTGAATTACATTTTCCGAAGCGACAATTTTATGATTTTCGGTATCTAAAGCTGCATTAAATTCTTTATAACTAAATCCTTTTAATTGGGTATCAAAAAATGAATCATCCGCCCTGTCCAGACTTTTTCCGAAAAACCTTTTACTCAAATTAAAAACAAATTTTTCGCCAACTTGGTCCTCAAAAAATTCATCTTCATTATTATCTTCAAACTTAAAAATCCTTTCACCTTCATCATTTATAAAAGAATTTGAAAATAACGATTCCTCTTCTTCCAAAACATCTCCGAAATCTATAATTGTTCCTGTATCAGAACTACCCAGTCTTGCTCTCAACTTACCGCCATTCTTAAACAATGAATAACCCCACAAATTAATAGTACTTTGCAATAGCAAACTTGCAATTTCAACATCAGGAAAATATTCCGTTAAAGTTTTATTTATAGGACTAAAATCCTCATAAATCAATTCCTCTACCATATCTAGATTGCAGATTATAATATTACCATTGTACTTCCCAATATATACCTTCCCTTCATCAGGCATTAGAACGGTATCCAATAACTCTTCTTCCGTTTCCTCCAGATTTTGATATCCTAAAGATTCCAAAAACTCTTTTTCATTTATTGATTTTTCCGATTTGATGACAACCATCGATATTTTCCACCCCATAAAATTGATTTTTTAATATTTTAACTATAATGCAACCGCAATAACATATAAATTGCAGGGCTACTATAATTTTTAGCTATATTAATAAAAAAAGCATTCTTTATTATTCAGGAATAAAAATTCCTAATAACATTGAGATAAAGAAACAATAAAATCTTCTTTTATCCGGTACTCTTCCTCCCCACAAACCTTATAGACTTACACTTTAACCGGATCTTTGAAACTAATCTCCAAAACCATAAGGAACATGTATCCCTTCATCTATTTCTTCAATCGCTCCTCCTTGTGTTATTCCTGTGAATTTTTCACCATCTTCATAATGCAAATTTTCTATTTCGCTAATAGCTTCCGATTCTGTATAATTATCGGTAATCATAAGGATTTTTACAGCTGCAGTTTTAGACAATTGACCGTGTATATAAGCTGTCAATGCTTTCTCGGCCAGATTCAAGTCTTCGGGGATATCCGTAAAATCAACATATTTTTCCATGTAATTTTTTATAAATTCCAATTCTTCATTGTCATTGGAATTTATTCCTGTGATGGTTATTCCACTAAGAGCAATAGCTGCTCTTTTCATAAACTCATTTCTGTTCATAATTTAAAAGATTTTATTTATAATAATTGAAACCACTCGGGCAGGATGCTTTTGAGACGAAAATATAAGGAGAAACAGCTTATTCATCCCATCATCTTTTACGCTATAAAGATACAAAAAAATTATGAATTATCCAAATTTTTTTATTAATAAATTGTCATTACCTTATGCACTATTTTTTGATTTCACACGCTCCAAACCTTATGAATTTTCACTTTCCCTCAACTAAATAATCAGTTACCGGCATTTCCCAAACACTAAATATAAGGGCACTGAAAATCTGTTCTTTTTCCGTTTTACTGCATTCATCAAACTTATGCTTGAATTTTGACATTGCATATTCATCATAAGCATTTTTGAATGCGTTTTTAATACCGCTGAGTATAGAGAAGTACAAGCCGTAATTGGTGCTCCTATCATATCCAAGACTGACAGTTAGCTCAACTTCATCATTTTTTTTCATCAACAAAGTCAAACTGTCTGATATGGTTTTTTCAAAATTATTTTTAGGAATAGCCTTGTCCTGAAAAAGAACTTGGTTTTTTCCATTAACAAATACTTTAATGACATTATCTACATGTGTTGCAGTTGTTCTTGCATTGGGTTTCCATTCCGGAAGAGTACTTTTCACTCCTTTCTCATCAAAAATAGTTGTTGCCACAAGGAAGAATATAAGCAACAAAAATGCTATATCCGCCATTGAACCGGTTGATGATCTTCTCGGGGTTCTGTTTCTTTTAAATTCGATAGCCATAATATACCTTTTATTATCAAGATGACAATATGAGGCATAATGGTTGTGTGCAAATATTTGAACCTAATATAAAATTTGCGGGTGTTTAATGTAATTATCCCTTTGTAATAACTTCTCGTGAGTATAAAATATATTTACTCTTTAATTAATTTTTATGAAATCTCGAGACATAACAACATTAATGGGACTAACAGTATCAATCACTTCATTGGTATTCTTATCATAAATATAATCTTCTTTTCTGTAAATTTTATAATTTACTTTCATATCTGTCCCGGACAACTCCAATATCTCCCATGTTTTACTTACTTTATATTTTTCCCAATCATTACTCTCAACCAAGGAATCAGGGATCTCATTGTCATGAAAAGTGATGATTTTCTCTTCCTCATCATAGTCCCACTTACCGTCTTTAAAAATATCAAGTGGAGACACCAAACTATCTACGGAAAATGTTCCGTCATCATAAAAAGTAAAAACAGCCGATTTAAAAGTCAATCCAATTCCCGGAGCACTTGAAGTAGTAACATCTTCCCACGTTCCATAAATCATACTTTTATCGTTTGTGTTTCTTAAGTCTGATGAATTATCACCACAAGACAATAGTATAAAAACCAATAGTAAAACAATGCTTATCTTTTTCATAATAAAATATTTTCTTTTTTTCAAAATTAATATTTTCTTTATGTTTACATAGTTAAATCAAACCAATAATCTATCTGCAAAGTACGGTCATTTTTCATTAAAAGTCAAGTTTTTAAGACATAAAAGCCATTTATATCTTGAATTTTAACTAAAATATATGTTTTTATTCCTTAAAAATCACAAACCTATCGTAGATACAATCCAATTATTTGACCATTGTTTCTTTGCTTATCTTCGATTTTTTTCCATCTTTCCATGCTTGTTTTATCTTGTAAGCATATTTTTTTCCTGGTAAAATGTCGTCATCTGAATAAAATGTATCTTTTGTTCGTGCAAGTACTGTAAACGGAGAAT
>JALVEE010000191.1 GCA_027008645.1 Saprospiraceae bacterium | reverse complement strand
AGATATTTTTTCTTTGTCATCCATAGAAAAACTGATCAGAACCATCGTTTGCCCCAGACTACTGGTTCTGATGACCATATTTCTCATTAATCCCGTATGATTTCTGGCATCCCAGTAATCATAATCATTTTCGATAGTAAAATCCCGTACAAAATTTCTTATTTCATTGGAAGGGGAATCTTGTAAATAGCAATGCTCCACTGCAACTATTTTATCAAAACTACCCGGTGCGTGAAAACCCAGAACTTTCGTTTCTCCAAAATCCTTATCGCTTCTGATTTCTTCATCTGTTAGCCATCTTTTATTGGAAAAAGAAAATTCGAGTTTATTGCGGTAATATTCGGTTTTTTCACCACCAACGATAGGTAATAATTCCTCGATTTCTACTTTAGCTATTCTTCTCAAAGCCTCTTTGACTTGCTTGTCTTTATACTCTAATTGTTTTTTATAAGATAAATGTTGCCATTTGCATCCACCACAATTCTCAAAATGATCACAAACAGGAGCAACTCTATCTTCGGAATATGATTTATACTCTTTGATTACTCCTTGAAAAACACCTTTTCTTTTTCTCAGCAAAAGTATATCTACGACATCACCCGGTACAGGTCCATTGACAAAGATGACTTTACCCTCAGCGGTTTTGCCAATGGATTTTCCCCTGTCAGCAATATCTACAATATGTACATCTTCGACTATTTTCTTTTTTCTCATCTAAAGTATTTGTGCAAAAGTACTATATTTTTTCTCAACATTGCTAAGTGCATTTTATTTTTTCGCTTTTTTTTGCACTATTAAGACCCCAACTTAATCCTGCCTTACAAGGGAGGAAGTTGTCAATTAAGACTCAGAAGCTCGAAGAGATTCTGAAGCTGACTTATTTAAGGTGACTCAATCTAAACCGGCTTCGCAATCCTTCAGCTAGTTCAGGATTTCTCTTTGTTCAATCCTCCTATGTCGGCTTGCGAGTCCTACGTGTCGTCTTTGAAAGAGATACTGAAGCTGACCAAATTGAAAACAAAACCAAGACTCAGAAGCTCGAAGAGATTCTGAAGCTGATAAAAATAAAACTTCAATAGAACTAATGTCTTGATTCTTTTATCTATTTTTGTGGATAATTGAAATAATAAATCGCGTATAGTATGTCAAAGATTTTAGTAACCGGTGCCAATGGTTTTATTGGTAGCAACCTTGTGAAAAGATTGGTCGCAGATGGTCATTCTGTCAATTCTTTGGTTAGGAAAACTTCTGATTTGAAGTTTTTGGATGGAGTTGAAACCAAGCTCTTTTTTGGGGATATAAACAATCTCGAAAGTCTAAAAGCTCCTATGGAAGATGTCGAAAAAGTGTATCATGTTGCAGGATTAGCGGCAGATTATGGCCCGTTTTCTCTTTTCGAAAAGGTGAATTTCCAAGGGACAAAGAATGTAGCACAATCAGCTTGCAGAGCAGGTGTCAAGAAGTTTATTTATATCAGTACCGTGGCTTTTCACGGGTTCGGTAAAACAAATATGACAGAGCTTTCTCCGGTTGCTGACAATTTGATTCCCTATGCCAAGACAAAATATATGGCCGAAAATTGGTTATGGGAATTTGATAAAGAATCAAAAATGAATATTACAGCAGTAAGACCCGGAAATGTTTTCGGAATAAATGATCGCACATTTATTTCAAAATATATCGATGCTATGTTAGCCGGAAAATTTAGTGAGGTCAATCATGGCAAGAGCAAAACTTGTCCGGTATTTAGTGAAAATCTGATAGATATCATCACTTTAGTAGGAAATAGTGACAAGGCCAATGGGCATGCTTTTATCGCTACCGATGGATTGGATATCGATTGGCATACTTTCAACAGTAAATTAGCAAAGGAACTGGATATAAAGCTACCCAAAACTTCAATCCCCTATCCTGTAGCCTATGCTGTGGCTAAGATATATTACGGAATTCACAAAAGTTTGGGACTAAAATCCGAACCGTTTTTGACACCGTATAGAATCAATAATGGTGGAAAAGACTATCATTTTAGTATTAAAAAACTACAAGATTTTTTTGACTATAAACCTAAAGTGAATATCGATAGTTCAATACAAAAGACGGTGGAGTGGTACAAAAACAAATAGCTTTTGTAAGGAATGACCTCACATAACTCCCGTAAAAATCAATATATAGTAGATACCTACAAGAATAAAAACTATTCCGGCTACTAATCTCATAATCTTTTCCAACTTTGTGATTTTTGTATAGAAAACCCCGATTTTACCGGCAGTAAATGCAAGTAGATATGTGAAAAGTATTACGGGTAAGCCTGTACCAAAAGCAAAAATAATCGGTAGATATAGACCTTTGACAGAAGCTATAGTGATAGGTATAAGCATTCCGAAATATATCGCACCGCTATAAGGACAAAAAGCCAATGCAAATATAACACCTATCAAAAATGAGCCTAACAAGCCCTTATCTTTAAATTTTTCTGCAAATTTTTCTGTAAATCCGGATTTCCCTAAAAAATTAAGCTTGATGATATTTAGCATAATCAAGCCCAAAATTATTAACAATGGACCTAAAAGTCTTTCTCCGTATTGATTGAAAAATCTTGCTATGTGAAATTTGCTGGCACCAAAATATAAAGCTACTCCGATTACAGTATAACTAAATGCACGACCCAAAGAATAGATAATACCACTTAAAAATACCTTTCGAGGACTAGTGATGTTTTTGGCGATATATGCTGTAGCTGTGATATTGGTTGCGAGTGGGCAAGGACTAATTGCAGTCATCAGCCCCAATAAAAACGCTGAAAGTATAGGTAAATTTGTACTATCCAAGAGCGATTGTAGAAAATCCATTTATATTTTTTTTAATTCAGTCTCAATTTTAGATTTTAATTCCGACATAAAAACCTCTTTATTGGCTTCTTTTTTGAAGGCAAAGTTTGTTAAGTCTGTGTGTGTCTCCTTTCCATCTTTAATAAGGTTCAGGAACAATGATGTTCCATACGCTCCATAATCATCAACAATTTTTTCATTCTCTTCATCATCGGCATTTATCAACTTAAACACCAATTTTCCGGCTTTGACATCGTCTGAAAAATATTTTTCTATCGTTTCACGTGTACTTGCTTCGATTGAAATGCAGGCTTTACACCTGTGAGCAGTATGAAAATCCAATACTTCCAACTTATCAGGTTCGGTCTTTGCTTGCTCTGCAACAGGGGTTTTTACAACCTCTTTTTTGTCCTTGCAAGAATAAAAACTTATTCCCAAGGTAAAAATTAATATTAGTTTAATAGTTTTCATATTTTAGTTTTATATCAACCTTAAATATTTATCTAAACATCTACTCCAAAAACATTTTTTATAATAGTTCCGATACCAAAAGAAATCGCTGCAACTCCCAATGAAATTACCGCCATCTCTATAAATCTTTTCTTAAATGATATTGCCTTGGCAACAGAAATATAATAAGTGTATGCTGCAATAATCAATACCGTAATTACCAACATCATTCCCAATGCAATATAAGGATTATCCTGGATTAAATATGGAAAAACCAAAAATACAACAGTCAAGATATAGGATATTCCCGTATAAATAGCTGCTGTAACCGGATTTATATCCTCATTGGTATCTTCCTCTTCTCTAGAAGACAGATATCCCGATGCAGCCATAGAAAGCGATGCAGCAAAACCCATTACCAAACCAGTGGCTCCGATAATTCTGTTATTGGAAAATGCAAATGTCAATCCCGCTAAAGTACCGGTAAATTCCACCAAAGCATCGTTTAATCCCAAAACGATAGAGCCGGCATATTGTAGAGGCTTGTCGTTTAAAATAGATATTAATTTTTGCTCGTGATCTATTTCTTCTTGCCTGATTCGCATTGCTTCAGGATATTCTTTTGCAATGGATTCATAAAACTTGCTAGCTTCTTGTTCTCCCATCTCCAGCAAACGGAGAGAAAAAGATAACCCAAAAAACCTCGCCAGATAATAAAATCTTTTAATACGCCATCTATCAGGAACAGATTCTTTTTTGGTAATGGATTTCCAAAATTCATAGTGCTCTGCTTCTTGCTCCGATATTCTTTTTAATATCTTTTTGTTCTTTTCATCTTTGCTCATTTCGGCCAATTTGGCATAGATTATATGCTCCGTCAACTCATGTGTCTGCTGCTTGAAGATATCCTTTTCCATTATTACAGTATTATATTAAAAAAATATCCGGACAATATAATGCAAATCGTCACTACTCCAAAAAATATTCCAACCAACTTAAATGTCATCACTTTTTTTAATAACATCGCTTCCGGTAATGACAATCCCACAACTCCCATCATAAAAGCTATCGCTGTCCCAAGAGGAATTCCCTTTGATACCAATACCTGGACTACCGGTAAAATACCGGATGCATTGGAATACATAGGCACTGCCAATACAGTGGCTATGGGTACAGCAAATATATTATCCTTACTCATATACTTTTCAAAAAAACCACTTGGTATATATCCGTGCATTAATCCTCCAATCGCAATTCCAACTACAACATACGGAACAATACCCTTGAGTATAGTTTTTACTTCTTCCAATATAACTACAATTCTTTCTTTAAATGGTTGTTTTTCTACAGTAAATATTTCCTGCTCCTTTTTAGAGTTTTCAAGTATTTGCTTTACCCAAGGTGTAAGATATTTTTCTAAATGCAATTTTTGTAATACAATACCGGATACCGTTCCAAGAACAATACCGCTTATAACGTAAATTGCCGTTATTTTCATTCCAAACAAACCTATAAATAGCCCAATGGCAACCTCGTTTACCAAGGGAGAAGTAACCAAAAATGCGAAAGTAACTCCAAGTGGTATTCCACCTTTGACGAATCCGATGAACAAGGGTACTGAAGAACAAGAACAAAATGGAGTCACCACCCCAAAAAGACTTGCCATCAAATATTCAAAACCATATAGCTTGTTTCTGGATAAAAAATTTCTAACTCTTTCTACGGGGAAATAGCTATTGATAATACCCATAAAAAATATAATCACCACCAATAATAATAAAATCTTTATGGTATCATATATAAAAAAATGCAAAGCCTCGGCTAAATGCGTCTTGTGCAATAACCCTAAAAAATCATATACAAACCAATCAGCTATACTTTCTATCCACTCAAACATACAGCAATTCCTACTTTACTCCTCCTTTTTTCAATATTTTTATCAAATCCTCTTCCGGAAAGTAGCCTTCATGTCTGAAATATTCTTTTCCGTTTTGATCAAGAAAAACCTGAGTCGGAATCAAGTCTATTTTATAATCTTCTGCATAGTGTTTTTGCTCTTTTGTCCATACATCATAAAAAATAACTTTAACTTGTTCGGGATATTTTTTTTCTACTGATGCCATCACTTTTTGCATTTTTTTGCAAGGGATGCATCTCACAGAACCCAATTCTATAAAGGTTACTTTGGTGGCTTTATCAGCTGAATTTGTTTGTCCTTGTACATTGAATCCTAAGAGCAAAACAAATAGGACAATAATAAATTTATTCATTCTCATCTATAATATTTTTATTAAAAAAATTCTTAAATAATCGCTGCGCTTCTTTCCAATTATCATCGTTTATACAATACTTAATTTTTGGTGGCTTCAGCTCTCCTTGAATCAATCCGGCAATCTTCAATTCCTTGAGATGTTGTGAAATTGTAGATTGAGCCAATGGAAAAATTTCCACAATATCCCCGGTAAAACAACAGGATTTACTATCTAGATAATTCAAAATCTTTATTCTTGTCGGATGCGCAAGAGCTTTAGCATATTTGGCAAGCTTCTCCGTTTCGTCTTTGTAAAAAATATCCTTTGTAGTACGCTTCATATATTCTTGATTAAAAAAGTAACAATCCAACAATTTCTTCCCTTTTTGGTACTCTTCCTTTTATCATTACTTGTTCATCTACCACGACAGCAGGTGTACTCAAAACATCATACTTCATTATATCCATTATATCATCAACTTTTACCACTTCAGCATCAAAATTGTTTTCAGCCACTACATTTTCCACCAATTCAATTGTTTTTTTGCATTTAGGACAACCCGTTCCCAATATTTTAATGATTTTTTTCATAATATTCTATCTTTTATCGCAAATGTACGATAAGTATTTGTAAACAAAAATAAATTTGAGTTTTTTTTATCATTATCTTTGCGTCAAGAGGTCAAAGTCCTGCTGTACAGCAGGATAGCTCGGAGTGGTAAGATTGTTAAATAAAAATGCAGTAGTAAACAATATCAGTCTATGAGCTTGCCATCTCTCTTGAAAATATCTAGTAATGTTTTATTGTTTCTTTTGTCTTCCACTCCTGTAGCAAAGCTTGAATTAGGATAGCCAATGTTAACTTTCATTTTTCGATCCGAAATAATAATGGGATCAATAACTATCCAATCACAGCTTACTGAAGAAAAAGCCGGCCAAAAATATCCGGTATATAGAATCTCATCATTTGCCTTAAGGGCAAAACCCTCTCCATAAACACCAAATTGTGATTTCCCTAATAAGTCAGCAGCAGATTTTGACAGTTTAAATGTATGATTCTTTTTATCATAATAAAGCAAATCGGAATACTCGATAAAAGGCTCCGGCTTGGTTACAACGCCCGCTTCGTCAATTCTAAAAGAGGCATCAAGGGTATCAAATGATTCTAATAAGTAGATTGCGGCATCACCTTTTGGTTCAGTTGTGGCTTTATTACAAGAGAGGAAAACACTCAAAAAAAATAACGAAGAAATAATAGCAATAGCAGTTTTAGATAAACTTTTCATGATTTATTTTTTTAGTACTAATAATGCTCTGCTTTTACTGACTGAATACTGAACGAAATTCTATCATTTTTATTGCATACAAAAGCATCGATTCAAACACAATATTCTATTTCATTTTTTCTTTTTCGGGTTGATACTTCAATTTTTCTGTATAATCCGGATTATTCATGCTCGTAATAGAAATACTTGTGAATAATTCGGGTTACGTAAAAATTCTTACTATAATATCGTAACTGCTTACATACAGCAGAAGTACTTTCATCCCTTCTTACTGAAAATATTTAAATCATTTTTTAAATTTTACAAGTAATAAATCATTAAAATTTTTTGTCGTTTTCATCATTATTCTTTTTTTATCTATTCCTCTTTTGTATAGATAATTCTTTAAATATTTAATCCATTCTTCATTATAGTTGGATTTAGTATTGTAAAGAATTATAGTATATTGCTTATTGTTTTTTAAAATATAAAATAAAGAATATAAAATTAATTGTTTTTTGTCATTTTTTATTGATTCAATTTTCTGATTAATATTTATATAGGGCAATTCGCATTTACCTGCATTATCCGGGAATCTTTTTATTAAATTTTGTGATATAGTAATAAGAGAAAACCAAGAAATCAACCTGTTTTCAGCATAAGGAATTAAGTTATTCAAAAAGTAATAATTTGTTTTTTTATCTTGATGAATAATTATTGTAGAAGGTATATCCTGGATGTATTCATTATTAATATTTTTATATGTAGGCCAATTTCCCTGTTTCCACATTAATTTGAGTTTCAATAAATTTATTGAATCTACTGCTTCTCTTTCCAAATTTCCATAATTATGAATAGTACAATTATATCCTTTTAAAAATGGAGGAGTTTTTTTTAAAATGTTATTATTCCTACTTAATTGATCGAAATAAAACATATTAATCAATTCACAAACCAAATTTGAATCTACTGAAAACTTGGGTATATTTCTATCTCGATAATCTTTTATGTTATTATAAATAACAGGGAAATTTGATGAATCGATATCGGAAAAGTTTATATTATAATCAATAGCCCTTTTTAAATACTTTAAAGATTTTTTAAACATTGATTTTTGGTAATAAACTTCGGCTAATTCATAATTGAAAGAATTATCAATTTTACTAAGTTTTACAAGAAAAGGTAAGGCTTTTTCTAAATCATAACTTTCATAGTAATACTTTGATACACTATCTCTAAGTTCATACCCTTGTACAAAATCACTAAATGAATATTTTGTAGAACTGCACGAGTAAAAAAATATCACAGCGAAAAATATAACATAAGTAGAGTTGAAAGGCATACTATTATTGCCTCCACAGATGGATGAAAGAGATTTAACAATGTTTTTTTGATTCAAAGAATTTTTTTTAAAATTTAACATAATCAATTTTTGTAATAATAAAACAATTGTTATAGGCATATTTCATTTTTTCTCTATTATTCTTCTTTGCAAAGGTTTTAGGATAAGTTAAATAAGAAGCCAACCCGCGTTGCGAAAAAATGAAATACCTCCGGTAAAAAATTAAATATACATTTCTAATTTTATTTCGTTATAATTATAATAGAATCTTTTAACGGCCAATTATATAATTATGAAAAACATATTTTTACCAGTTTTTATTATTTTTTCACATATTTTATTTTCCCAAGCTTATACCGGTATAAGTCCTTATAGTTTACAAGGCTTTGCAGTTAGATCGAGTAAAATATCATTTCTTCCAAATAAAAAAATTGAAGAAACAATCTGGACTAATGATTCAATCCGTTCGTACTATTATGATAATAATGAATGGCAATATTTATTAATCGACCTAGTAGTGAATCGAGACGATCGAGGTAATATTTTAAACAGTATAAGTCAACACTTAGATGACACATTAAATATTTGGAACACCATTAAAACAAACTCCTTTAAGTACTATGAAGATGCCAAAATAAAGGAATATTTAAGTAGGAATTGGGATTACTCATTGAATTATTTAGAAGACACATCAATTTATGAAAAATTTGATCAAAATAACAATATCGAAACCTTGATATATAAGTATGAAATGATATCTTCAGTTGATGCTTCTTCTACTATGCATAACAAAGAGATAAACTTTTTTAATAATCAAAATAAAATAAAAACCAAACTTATTTATCGATATAGTGAAGATCAAAACAAGTGGGTAATTAATCATAAAAATTCATATAATTATAATAGTAATGGAAAAATTGCAGAAGTTATAAGTTTCAGTTATTCTATTGCTGATAATACTTGGAATAAAATTGCAAAAGTTGATTATTCATATAATGACAAAGGCTATCTGAGTGAAAGTAAACGGTATCTGTACAATTCAGGTCTTTTTAAATGGGGAAATCGCGATTATTATCTATACAAATACGATGAAAACGGTTTCAAAAAAGAAGAAATAAAGAAAACTTATAATGATGCAGCAAATTATTGGATCAATGAATATAGGCATCAATTTGAATATGATTCTAACGGAAAAAACTTGTTTTCATTAAGACAATCTTGGAATAGCAGTACTAACTCATGGTTGAATATTGATCAAAGATTTCATAAATACGATACATCAGGCAATAAAATATATAATAAACATCAAATATGGAATCAAACTTCTAAAGAGTGGCAAAATACCAAAAAGTATATTTACTTTTATAATGATGTAAACCAAATAGTTGATATATTGGAATATCATTGGCACAAAATAGATAAGCTTTGGATGAAATCTCTGGAAACAATATTCACCTACAATCAAAATAGAGATATTCAATCTGTTGTAAAAAGAAGATGGGATTCAGTAAAAGAATTATGGCAAAATATCAATAAAACCGAATCCATATACAATAGCAATAATTTACTAACAACCAGAATACGAACTGTCTGGCTAGATGGAAAATTGGCACAAAAGACAAAAAAGGTCTATTTTTGGAACGATTTCAACTATACAAATACTTCAAATTTTAATGAATATTCAGAGATTTATATTTCACCAAATCCGGCTAAAGATTTTATTACGATACATGGGATTAAAACAGATAAAAATATCAATCTGAATTTTTGGTCGGAAAACGGAAATCTGCTTATGTCAAAAAATATCGATGCAAGTACAAAGATAAATATTGAATCCCTGCCTGCCGGAATTTATCTAATACAAATTTATGATAATAACAAAACCATATTCAGAAAAATAATCAAAAATTGAATAATAATTCACTACCCGCCTCTTGAGTTTGACAGTTAAAAGTGCTAATCGGCAGACAATCAGACAGAAGCATTTTTAAAAAATGTAAAATTGCCACTACTCAATAAAATTTATTATTGAATTGCTATTTTGGTTGAGCTGGATG
>JALVEE010000190.1 GCA_027008645.1 Saprospiraceae bacterium | reverse complement strand
TGATAAAAGCTTTACTTCTTTCATTTGTAGCCAAGGGCTTGCTCCTGTCGCATTCAATCGAACAAAACATAATATTGACATTGGGTAAGGGTTTGATATTTTTAGGAGCTGAACGTGTAAATTCATATGCAAGAGTTGAAATGATTTTATTGGGAAAATATTGCGCCAATTGATTTGCCATATCGATATATGCTCCTGAAATAGAGCTGTATTTTTTGTATAATTTTTTACAATTGTCACACTCACAATAATTAAAACAATCATTTTGGGATACCGACCAATAAATTTTGTCCGGCTTCTTCTCTATTTCTTTTTGAAGATTCTGCTTCAGTATTTTGATAAGATCTTGATTGCTTAAGCATAATTGACCATCCATAAGTCTGCGTCCGTTTACAAGAGCAAAATATTCAGGATGTTCATTGTAGTATATATCAGGAGGGACAAGATCGTCAAAAGTATGTACAAAAAGCCCCCAATCATCAAGTCCATTCAATTTGTGCCAGCGCATATATTTGCTTGTAACAGGCCTTTTTTTAAAATATTTTCTGAATTTGAATGCCGGTTCGTATATTTTGTTGATATCACTTAGCAAGATATTTGGATTATCGGGGATATAATATTCATCCAGAGACAACATTGTACAGTCTATGAAATCTTCTAAAAAAGTATATACGCCATTTAGGTTGGCTTGTCCGCTATTACCTGCTATGACAATGGATTTTCTATCTATTTTTATAATGAATCCATCTGCGTTTAATCGCTCTATTTTCTTTAGTGAAGAAATATCTAACTTATTGGATTTGCCTAGCAAAATATACTTTTTATTAGGAGCAAAATCATGTGTAAGGGGTAGTTTTGCTCCACTAACTTTGTATATATATGTATGGAGTTCATTTGCGGCTCTATTAGTCAGACTATCGGCATTTTTGGCGATGAAAATAGCAAATTTAGTTTTATTATTTTGAGTTAAAACGATTTTATCTCCTGCTTTTGTAAATGATGCTACAATAAATGAAATAAAAAATATTGATACTAAGATTCGTTTTTTCATATTATATTTATTTTTTTGTATCATCAAAAAGTTTGATTTCTCCATCCAAACCAATGCCTATCACAGTGATATATTTGTCGAGCACATAGTCGGGTACATCTATGAAAATCAAGCCTGGAATTTTGCTCCACCACGCCTTCATTTTTATATCGTGTTTGAGTTTAATGCCGCTTCCAACAACCCATATATTGTTTATTTTATTAGTTATTCCTTTCAACATTAAGGGACCGTTTGGTTTGCCTGTCAAGAAGAGGTATAATGTCTTGCCATCCTCTGATAATGTAGTGGGGCCATCGAAATAGTCTCGAGGGATACCTGCTTTGGTGTTAAATATAGCCCGGCTGTGTTTTCTGTTCCAGCGCCCCAATTCTTTGAGTATATTTAC
The DNA here is from genome assembly GCA_027008645.1 of Saprospiraceae bacterium. Lineage (GTDB taxonomy): Bacteria > Bacteroidota > Bacteroidia > Chitinophagales > Saprospiraceae > JADJGA01. Next base: position 8,764 of record JALVEE010000190.1, on the reverse strand, counting down.
TTGTTTTACCGGAATTGTGCCGTCTGCTTTTGGGCCAATATCCAATAGCAAATTTCCTCCATTGGATATGACATCTGCAAAAATCCTGATAACTTGATATGGGGTTTTGTAGTTTTTATCATTGCCCTGATATCCCCAAGAATCGTTCATTGTCATACACAACTCCCAATATTTATCTTTAGGTTTGTGAATCGGTAAGCCTTGTTCGGGTGTGGCGTAATCGCCGTAACCACGAAGACGGCTATTGATTATAACGTTTTTGTTTTTTTTCAATAATAATTCTCTTATCTCCTTAGCGTGCCATCTTTCAGCGGATTGTTCCCAATCGCCATCGAACCAAATCAAATCGGGATTGTAATTATCCATTATTTCAGCTATTTGATTAAAATTGAATTGTACAAATTTATTCCAGCGTGTAGAATCGTTTTTGTACCTTTGCTCATTGCGTTTAAAATTGGGGTAATTGGGGTTTGACCAATCCAAAAGGCTGAAATACAATCCTATTTTGATATTGTTTTTTCTTAGATTATCAACCAATGGTTTGATTAGGTCACGATGTGCGGGTGTTTTTTTTACAGTATTCAAATCACTGAATTTACTGTCCCAAAGTGCTACTCCATCGTGATGTTTGGAAGTGAGCACAGCATATTTTGCACCGCTTTGCGCAATCAATTTTGCCCATTTTGCAGGGTCGTAATTAATTGCATTAAACCCATTTAACTGTTTCATATAGTCTTCATAGGATATGAGGTTATTATAAAAAGACCATGATTCGTCAATGCCATTCACGCTGTAAATTCCCCAGTGAATAAAAATACCCAATTTTGCATTTTTGAACCACTGCAAACGGGAATCTTTGCTGTCTTGTTTTTGTGCAAATCCGTTGAAAACAAATATTAAACTCGCAGCGATAATCAGAATAGTTTTTTTCATGATTTTATATTATTTTATTTTTGATACTTTGAATGTCCAAACGTAATTTGATAGTGGATTTTCTCTTAATTCATCAGGTACAAAAACCTTAAATCCATCTTTGGTTTCCTTCCAAGGCAATGGTTTTCCATATCCCAATAAATACACCTTTGCACCTTTATCAGGTGTATGAGATTTGATATTAATCGCTGTTGGCATAGTATTTTCATTTTCCTCACACATATAGAAAAAATAAGCTGTTCCATCATTTTTTTGAGTCATGCATATATTGTCAACTTTATAAGGGGCCAATGTTCTTGTATTGTATATAGCCTCTGAATTTATCTTCATCCACTTTTCGTATTCGCGAAGTAATGCGTAGGCTCCTTGTTGCCATTCGCCTTCAGGTGAGGGGGCGATATTCAATAGCAGATTGCCTCCCTTGGCTACTATATCGACAAGCAGTTGGATTCCTTTTCTACCTGACATATATTTTGCATCTTTGGTATATGCCCAACCTCCACCTGATATTATACATGATTCCCAAGGGTAGGGAAGAGCTTCTTGAGGAACGCGATTTTCGGGAGTAAGATAGTTTTGATTTTTTCCGTGTACTGCACGGTCAACAACGATTAGGCCGGGTTGTAATTTACGTGCTTTGGCTACTAATTCGTCCATTTTTATATCTTGATTTATCATCCTGTGTTTGATATAGCCGTTTTTAGTATTTTTTAAGGTGCCAATATACCAGTCGCTTATTGTCTTTTTATTGTTTTTTGCTACCCAGCCACCGTCTAACCACAGTATGTCAACCTTTCCGTAATCACTTAATAGTTCCAGTATTTGATTATGGGTAAAATCTATGAATTTATTCCATTTACGGGGATTTGCTTCCGGTTCATAATTGACATTCCTGTCTCTCGGAGGATATTTTGGATCCCAATAATAAGGAGAATGCCAATCGGGTTTTGAGAAGTATGCACCTGTCCATAGCCCCTGTCCTCTGAAAGCATCGAAAATTTCTCTTGTGATATTCTTTCGTGGATTTTTTGAGAATGGGCAATCTTTGTCAGTCACTTTGTAGTCTGTGTATTTTGAGTCAAACATACAAAATCCATCGTGGTGTTTTGTCGTAAAAATCACATATTTCATTCCGGCTTTTTTTGCTGCTTTTGCCCATTTGTCAGGATTGAATTTTTCAGGATTAAAGGTATTTTTCAAGTTTTCATATTCTTGTTTATACAAAAAATAATTGCCTGGATTACTGCCCATTTTTCTCTCACACCAGCCGTATTCTTCAGGGCAAATGGACCAGGATTCTACAATTCCCCATTGACTATAAGCTCCCCAGTGCATTAATAATCCAAACTTTATATTTTGCCATTCGTCAAGTTTATGCAAAACAAGAGAGTCCGTCTCAGGGACATATTTACTGTTCTCGTACACAGCTTGCCCAAAAAAATTAGTAATTGCAATTATCATAATGTTCAGAGAGAGAATATACTTTTTCATATTAAAAGGGATTAAACTTAAGAATAATGTTCAAGATACGGTTACAAATGTAGTAAATATTGAAGAACTTGGTATAGGTGTATTTCATTTTTTCGCAATTAATCTTATTTTTTCTATTTGGATAGACCATCCCACTTATGAGGTGTATTTCATTTTTTCGCATTTAATGTTATTTTTCCTATTTGGATAGACCACCCCACTTATGAAATTAATCCGTTATACTTCTATATACTAACACCAATGTGCCGTTAGGTACAAAATATGGGTAAAAAAAGCTATTAACCAACTAAAATGCGTGCCGTAGGTACGCTATATTAAACACATCAACAAAAATTCTTGTAAAAAAGCGAAAAAATGAAATGCACCTCACTTATGAAATTAACCCGCATTATTTACGGGTTTTTGTAGTGAGAGTTCAAAATACCAACCTGCCCGCCGCATAAAGTACTTTGGCAGGCGGGTAGTAAAGGGAAGCGCAAGAAATTTTTACAGGGTAAATGGACACCCAATTTTGAGGTATAAAATTTTTAAACATTTCCTTGATACCATTTTAATTTTTTATACTTTTACCGGATGAAAAGAGAAATATTTATTGCAATTTTATATTTTATCATCTCGATAAATTCTGCTAGCTCACAAGGGTATGACATAAAGTATTTTAATGTTGGGTGGCAATTTGAGTATCAAGATTCGGCTTATAAAGCCAATGTTCCCGGAAATATTTTTTTTGATTTATTTATAAATGGGATTATTCCAAGTCCATATTTTGGAGATAATGAAAAAAAAGTACAATGGGTAAGCAATCGAAATTGGGAGTATTTTATAAACTTTGATATAGATGCTGCTTTTCTTAATCACGATGATATTTCGCTTTCATTTGACGGATTGGACACTTATGCTAAAGTTTTTCTGAATGGACGTGAGATTATCAGTGCAAATAATATGTTCCGAAAGTGGAGTGTGCCTGTTAAGTCTATATTAAAATCACACAATAAATTGAAAGTGCTGTTTTATCCACCTTTAGTCAAAGATTCTGTCAATGCAGCAGCACAAAGCTACAAATTCCCTGATTCCAGGGCGTTTTCACGTAAAGCGCCTTATCAATACGGTTGGGATTGGGGGCCGAAACTTGTAGGAGCAGGTATCTGGAAAGATGTTTACCTTGAAGCAAATGATGGATTTTTATTGAGAGATGTTTATATAAAACAAAATTCTCTTGATTCTAATTTAGCAAAATTAACCGCGATATTAGATATTGAAAATATTGATGAGGATAGTATATCTATTGAGATTTATAATAATACTACTAAGGAAACAAAGATTTTGGAAGATATTACTTTGGAGAAAAATAGAAATATCCTTAATTTTGATTTTGAAATAAAAAATCCAAAACTATGGTGGCCAAATGGCTTTGGTAAGCCTGAAATGTATGAAATTATTGTCAATCTTCACTCTAAGCAAAAAGTTATTTCAAAAGGGACTAAAATCGGATTAAGAACCATTCGTTTAGTGCAAGAACCCGATAAATTGGGAGCCGAGTTTTATTTTGAAGTGAATGGTATTCCTGTTTTCGCTAAAGGAGCCAACTATATACCACAAGATAATTTTCCCTCATCGGTAAAAGAAGATAGATATAGAAGAATTATTAAAGATGTGGTCAAAAGCAATATGAATATGCTTAGGGTTTGGGGAGGAGGTATTTATGAGAAAAATAAATTTTATGATTTGTGTGATGAAAACGGAGTTATGGTTTGGCAAGATTTTATGTTCGCTTGCAATTTTTATCCAGGGAACAAAAAATTTATGGAAAACGTTGGCCGAGAAGCGAAGCAACAGATTGTACGACTTAGAAATCATCCTTCAATAGCTCTTTGGTGCGGAAATAATGAAATCGATGAAGCGTGGCATAATTGGGGATATCAAAAATCATTGGAATATACGGAACAAGATTCTATAGAAATATGGCGTAATTACAAGACTCTATTTCATAGTTTATTGCCGTCTTTGATAGATAAATTTTCACCTTCAACCGGATATATTTCGACTTCACCAAAAATAGGTTGGGGACATAAGGAAGCCTTATTGTCAGGGGATATGCACTATTGGGGTGTTTGGTGGGGTGGAGAGCCATTCGAGATTTTTAAGAAAAAAGTAGGTAGGTTTATGAGTGAATATGGCTTTCAATCTTTTCCGGATATGAAGACTATTAGGGATTTTGTTGAGGTGAAAGACTTAAATCTTAATTCACCTGCCTTGCTCAATCACCAAAAGCATCCTCGTGGTATGCAATTGATAAAAGAATATATGTCTAGAGATTTTCCTGTTCCGGATAAGTTTGATGATTATGTTTATATGAGTCAGTTGGTGCAAGCTTACGGGATGGATATTGCTATTGAAGCACATAGACGTGCTAGACCATATTGTATGGGTACTCTCTATTGGCAATTAAATGATAGTTGGCCGGTAATTAGTTGGGCAAGTATCGATTATTTTGGTAGGTGGAAGGCATTGCAGTATCATGTGAAGAAATCATACAAAACGGTTATCATTAGTGAAGATGTCAAAGGTGACAGTATCGATATTTATACTGTATCGGATAGCTTGAGTAATATATCGGGAACATTGATAAATAGGATTATGGACTTTGGCGGCAAAGTAATATCAATTGATTCGATTGATGTAAATTTGCTTGCAGGTGAAAGTAAAAACATTGTGTCTTATGATATTAAATCAATCTTGAATAATGTATCCCTAGCAGAAGTATTTATGCATTCTGTTCTTGAATCCGGAGGAGAGACTATTGCAGACAAATTGATCTATTTTGTAAAGCCAAAAGAGTTGAAGCTAAAAAAACCTGAAATTACTTATAATATCACAAAAGTTGATAAAGGATATAGAGTTACAATCAAATCAAATACTTTGGTCAAAAATCTTTATTTAAGTTCATCCTGCGATGGGCATTTTTCAGATAATTATTTTGATTTACTCCCTGATAGAGTATATACTGTTTTGTTTAGCCCTAAAGATATTTGTGATAAAAAAATGGAATTGAAAACGAAGTATTTGAATGAATTTTAAGGTATAAAATATTGTTCAATTTTTAGGAGTTTTGGTTAGTATTATGGAGAATATTGATATTTGTTGTAACATTCTATATTAACTGTATTAATATGTCAGGAGATAAAAAAGGAGAAGCATAATAAAAAAATAAAATAATTAAAAAACAAAAATAAATGAATTATGGGTTTAGATATGATACCACTAGGGAAACCAAAACCGGGTTTTGAAAAAAGGTTTGATCGATTATATAGAATAATCCAAGGAAAAGAAAAACAAGAAATTAGTTTTTTTGAAAAATTAAAAGGTAAGAAAATCAAAAGTAAAGATGAATTATTAGAAGAATGGTTCTCTATACAAATCCAACCTTATGAGACAATAAAAGCGCCGAAGGTTGGAAGGGACAAAGAGGCAGATGAATGGATAAAAAACGAGTACGAAAAACTCGAAGATAAACCACCGTTTGATGAGTTTTTAACTGAATACAATGGATACTATGTAATTGAATTAGCAAAAGAAAAAGACGGAGTTCCTGTTTATTTTTCTTTAAATGAGGATAAAAACGTATTCCGTGGGCAGTTTTTAGAAAATTGTGTTGATTTAATTGGAGAGGATCTGGTAAATGAAGCATGGGAAACTAAACTTGGTGCAGATACTTTAGATTATGGAAATCGATTGATGGAAATGGCAACAAAAATTGCGACTGAGAATAATTTAGAATACTTAAAAAACCAAAGAACTCCTCCTGATACCGACATTGCAAGTATGGAAAGCAAACTCCATATTGTATTTTCTTTGGCAAAATGGTTGATTTTTTATGGAAAAAACGGACACGGATATGAAGCTTACTATTAAATTGGATATTGCAAAAAAATAGCCATGAATTCGCAAATGAAAATTTATCATGTAAATAAGTGAGTAAATCTCACTTGATAGAGAAAGCACCTGTACATCGACAGAGGAGTAGTGTATTTTTTACAAGAAGCGAGGTCAGAGACACTCGTTTATCAGGGGGTATTAGTGGCGTTAAAATATAGTATTTATACTTAAAGTTAAATTTTTCTTGTTTGCAGGCAGCGTTTTGGCTTCGAGATGCGTCTTACATATTGAAGACGGCAATTAATTAATATTTAAACCAATTCATCATGGGAAAAAAGAATATTAGCAAACAAAGAGAACTTTTTGAGCAAATAGTGCAAATCTTAAAAGAGCAATTTGCAAATGTTAAGCCAAATGTACATAAAGTAAATAAGTATCTTAACGAGAGTTACTCTTGATCCTTTTTCATCCTTTTTCTTCTAAACCAAAAGTATAGAAATATTGCCAATAACAGTAGTACCGGTACAAGTATTTTGACCCATGCGGCAAGAAGTATGTCTTGGCGCAGCAGTGTTGCATGTTGTTTGTCTGAATGAGGAACCATATCCATAAATTCAGCTGCGGAAGTAATCATCGATACGGCTACATCTCCCTTAGGTAATTCTTGATGACAGGCAATGCAAGTACCTACTCTTTCCATTTTTTCTCTTTGATCTTGTGTAAGCGGTGAGGACAAAGGCCAATGATGTCCGACAGTCTGCATTTGCTTCCCATCTCTAGTTACAACCATAGATAAGTCCATATCCAAATCATCGGTTCTTGTCAGTTGAGGTCTTGCATTTTTGCTTAAGACTTTTCCCTCAGCTGTACGTAAATCGGTATATATATCTTTAGTATAACCTTGCCTGTATTCATTATCTCCAATTCCGTAGCCTAAAGCTTTTGGATTGGTATGACATGAAGTACATTCACGGGCTTTAGCAGTGATAGTATGGGGTTGTACAGGTGTCATATCTATTCCTTTTTGTCCTTCTTCACCACCTCCTTCAAGCCCGGGAGGAGTATGCCAAATCTTGTTATAGACCAGAGGCTTTCCGTCTTCGCCGATTACGGTAGTGATTTGTTGGCATCCCGGGATTATCGGGGTTACTCTTCCTTCGCCATTGATTCCCAGAACCGGATCTTCCCATCTTAAGTATGATCTTCCCTCTCGTACTTTCCCTTTGATCATAGGTTTTCCTAATCTTTCGCAACTTTCAGAAGTTTCACCCGATTCATCAGTGATTTGTCCGGCTTTTACCCAGTCAAATCCTTGTTTCCCATCTGAGTAATCCACTTGTACGTGGCATCCATAGCATTGAGGAGCCCAGGTAGCATGACAAGCATAGCACTCCATTTTTTCCATATGTGCTTTGTTTGTGACCATGGCCGTTTTTGCTTTTACGGGATTTTTCCACAGATTGTCGATATTCATTTTCTTCAATGTGGGCATCTTGAAGTCCAATCCACTTGCGGAATGAACGATGATATCACCTCCTTTTTTGACTACATTACCAAATGGATTACCTCTTGCAGTCAATAAATAGCCTTCTTCTTTTTCATATACAGTACTAAAATCTTTTTGTACCGGAAGTAAAGTATCTGACAATCCTCTGGCCTTATTTTCCAATTTAGTTCCGAATTCATCAGAATATCCCAGTGGCAATTCCCAAGGATATTTGTCAGGAATACCATGACAATCCTGACATTCGATTTCAACTTCGCCAAGAGTTGATGTGCTGATATTGCCATTTCCGTGAACGGAAGTTGTCGTATGGCAGTCTTGACACAAAAGCCCTCCTTTCGGATTTCCGTCCCTGCTTTTTATATTGTGGTGCGCATCGTCTTGGATATAGTGGTATCTTTTACCGTGAAGTTTTGTCTGTGACGATCCATCGCTATTCCACGGTGTATCATAAGCTGATTCCATAAGCCCGAGATATGACACTCCTATCCTTTTTCCTCTATTGTGACAGGTAGTACAAGTTTCACTTGGAATACCTGAATATGTGATATCATTGACAGTTACCTTGGTCTTTCTTGAGGATTGAATGGAATGTACAAGCAAATGTCCCGGTTCATCTTTCGGTATGGTCTTGTCATTTCCCTCGTATTTTCCTTCATTTGAATAAGGGATATGGCAAGAAGCGCAACCCATTCCCCTATAATCTCCCCTTCGTTGTTTCCCTCTGACTCCGACATGGCATCTCAAGCATTCTTGACGTAGATAAGTAAAAACCGCTTCTTCGGGATGCTGCTTTAATCTTTCCATAGATGGAGCTTGAGGAAGTTCTTTTAATGATTTAGGGAAATTATCCGGATATTTTTTCATCAATTTGTGCATATAATCTTTATAATCTGCAGTTCCAAAAAGGGGATTATCTCCATCAGTATCTTCGATATTATAATTACCGTAAATACCTTT
>JALVEE010000189.1 GCA_027008645.1 Saprospiraceae bacterium | reverse complement strand
TCTTTTGCCATTTGCTCTGAAACTTTCATCCCATCGTCTGTGGTTCCAACGCTATAAATAGTTGCAAGAGTACCGACAAAGACCTCTCTCGCTGCGAATGATGTTATCAATGCTATACCGATTTTCCAATCAAATCCCAATGGTTTTATCACAGGTTCAATAGTCTTTCCCAATATACCTATATATGAATGTTCCAATTGCTCGGAAGCTATCAAATTAGCCATTTGCTCATCGTTAAGATGTTTGTCTTTAGATAATTCAATCGCCTTTGCTTTGGCTGTGTTCATAGCTCCACTTGGACCATAGCTTGCCGCAAACCACAAGATAATTGATACTATAAGTATTATTTTTCCTGCTACATATACAAATGCTCCAACTTTTTCTTTGACAAAAATAGCTATGTTTTTTAATATTGGTCTCTTGTATTCAGGTAATGTAATCATAAGGTATGATCGCCCCTTGCTTTTGATAATATATTTTAATACCATAGATGATACAAGTGTCATCAATATACCCAAAATATACAGCCCCATGAGTACAAGCCCTCTTGCATTGAAGACACCAATGTTTTTATCAGGAACTGCAAAGACTACCAGAAGTGTATAGACGGGTATCCTGGCAGAGCAACTGACCAAAGGTGTGACCATTATTGTTATTAATCTTTCTTTCCAATTATTGATGGTTCTGGTTGACATTATAGCAGGTACCGCGCAGGCTCCTCCTGATATCAGTGCTATGATACTTCTACCGTTCATCCCGAATCTCTTCATCAAGTCGTCAAACATATAAACTACTCTTGACATATACCCAACTTCCTCTAGTATTCCTATTATTAAAAACAATAAGAATATTTGGGGTATAAATACTAGAACACCGGCTAAACCCGGGATAATTCCATCGGCTAACAGCCCCGTAATCCATGTGTTTGCAAAATTATCTCTGATATAACCTGACAGAAGAGAAAAACCATTTTCCAATAATTCCATAGGTAATTCCGCCCAAGAAAAGATTGCCTGAAATAATAGTAGCATTACTACGAAAAAAATTATAGGACCCAATATTCGATTTGTGATTACCTTATCAATTTTGTCAGTAATCGTGTCTTGCTTGTTTTTCTTTTCGGGTGATATTTTATCTATCTCTCTACTGAATAGTTGATATCTATCCAAAGTTTCATTTATTCTATAGGACAAACTTTTGAAATTGTTTTCAATTTTATATTTTTCAATTTCCTTTTTTAGATCTTTATTTTGATATCTTAGCCAATCACTGTGATGAATTTGAAGTAGTGCCTGATAGTCTGTATTAAAATTCAATCTATCTTTGAAGTTTTCCACTATTTTTTTTTCTTCTTCCTTTAAGATATAAGATCGTGGAATTTTGTTTTTCCCTTTTACCAATTCCTTAATTGCTTCTCTTATCTCATTCAAATTTGTTTTTGCTTTATTGCTGAAGAAAATGACTTTTGTCCCAATGATTTGTTCAAGTTTATCTATGTCTATTTTCAGATTGCGTTTTTCGATCAAATCTTTCATTGTCAAGACTACGATAACCGGTATATCCAAATCTTTAAGTTGAGTGAGGAGCAACATTTCCCTTTTCAAGGCAAAGGGATCCATTACATATATAATTGAGTCAGGATAATCATCATTGACCGGATTTGACAGTATTTCTGCGACTACTTTTTCATCATCAGAATTGGGATAAAGACTATATGTTCCAGGAAAATCTATTAATTCGATAGTAAGGTTTTTGTCTATCTGATATTTTGCAATTTTTTTGTCAACGGTTACACCCGGAAAATTGGCAACATGTTGATGTAATCCGGTTAGAGAATTAAATAGGCTTGTTTTGCCGCTATTAGGATTTCCTATTAATGCGATTTTGTAAGTATTTGTAATCGGACTCATATTTTATATTAAAACTTAAATTAGAAGCACTCTTCTGCTACGATAGCATAAGCTTCTTCTTTTCTAAGTGCTATTTTGGTACCATTTAATTCAAAATAATAGGCTCCTCCAAAGGGAGACTTTCTTACAAAAAGAAAATTTGTTTCAGGTAAGAAACCAAAGGTCAATAACTTCCCCGCGATTTCATCATCGTTGAAACTTTTAATTTTATAAGTTTTTCCTATCTCAAATTTCATACAGAAAAATCACTGTTTATTGTGTTAATACTTTTGCTCTAACAAATATATAAGCCTTTTGTTCTATTAATTTTAACATAAGTTAATAAAGTTAACTATATCAGAACCCATCCTCGCCCCAGTTACCTTACCAAGCAAGGGTAGTTGTAGTAGTACTTAACCCGTATTATCTCTCCCTGCTTTTGTTTATAGAATGCAAGGTCAGTTATTTGATTTTATCAACAGAGTCCCAAAAAAACGATTAAATTCCGGTTAAAGCATTAAAGTATTTTCCCATATACCATGAATATTACAACCGATAATAGCTTTGAGAGATTTAGCTCCATCAAGATTTATTCTAAAGCCTGAAAATCCTCTTGCCATTCCCGGTTCAATGTTTAAATGTCCTACTAGCACACCATCTTTATACAACTCAAAGTAATCAATCCAATGGTCTTTTTTTGTAGGGTGAATAATGCCTTTAGAACCAACGGTAATTTCAATTTTGGTAAATCCCTTTGAGTCCGTATCACCAAGGCTTATTTCTGGTGTATGCTTTAGTTCTGCTTTCGTCGGATTGGCAGGATCTTTCATCTTCATTACTTGCCTGTTTTTTGTAGAGGCAGGTTCAGTCTTTTCT
>JALVEE010000188.1 GCA_027008645.1 Saprospiraceae bacterium | reverse complement strand
GCACGAATCAATATCATATTTTGGATCGGCAGAATTCAAAAGGATTTTTTCGATAGTATCTATTTGTCCTTTGAGCTTGGGGTTTGCTGAAATCATCAATGCGACAACGCCTGCTACATGTGGTCCTGCCATGCTGGTACCACTACTGAATCTGTATCTATTACCGGGAACACAAGACAAAACCCGGCTTCCCGGAGAGGAGATATCGGGTTTGAGCCTATTACTGCCATCTATGGTTACCGGTCCTCTACTACTATATCCGGCTATTGTGTCTTGAAACCTTACTCCGGTAGAGTCATAGATTAACCTTGTTGCTCCTACTGTAAATGCATTTTCAAACATAGCTGCCGGATTGCGAATACTACCACAATGACGTATTCCATCATTTCCTGCGGATACTACCACAAAAACACCTGAATTCCTAAGATTATTCAATGCCAATTCCATATACTTCCAATTTGTCGAATCGCATCCCTCTTTCACCGGACATCCCCAGCTATTATTTATAACATCTGGAGAGAGAGCAGGATCAGGATTTTCGCCATTTGTATCCGTGGGAGCCATAAACCACTCAAAGCACTCGATATATGTCGATGGCTTACCCCATCCTCTTTCCATATTTCTACATCCTATCCATTTGGCTTCAGGAGCTACACCGAAAGCAAGGCTGTCATTGCTCCCAACCATTGTTCCCATAGTATGTGTTCCGTGGCTATGATCATCGCATGGTATTTTTGAATTGAGCCCACATGGATTATTGGAAGGCTCCACTATAGAATCCTTGTTCAATGGGTTTATATCGTGAATCGCATCATGCCAATTGTAATTGTGATTGGAAAAAGTATCGTTAACAAAGCCTCTATATTTTTTATTCAATGCCGGGTGAGTCCAATCATAACCTGTATCTTGTCCCCCTACAACAGCCCCATCTCCTTTGATATTTAAGTCCCAAACAGCCGGAACTTCAATCATCCTTATTCCCCAGGTAGTATCTTTAGTGATATTTGTTTTTGATTCTGTTTTTTCCAGTGGGTCTTTGACCGGAGAATCATAAGAAATAAATTCAACTTCTCTTTGTTTTGCTAAAAGTTTTACCAATTCAATTTTTGCTCCCTTAACAGCGATGGAATTCACTATAAAATATTGCTTGTACTTATAACCAAATCTTTCTAATAAAACCTTTATTTTGTCTTGGTTTATCAGATTATTCTTTTTAAGATTTTTATATACGAGTTTGGCTTTTTCCTGTTTGGAAAGACTATTATCAATAGCCTTTTGTACATATTGATTGCTTAGAAATACAACGATATCAACATTGGTATTGCTTTCAAATTTCTTTAACAAATCCGATGAAACTTTATCAAACCAATTTTCGTTGTTACTTACAAAACCCTTGCTGTTTAAAGCAAAAAATATAAAAAATATAAAAATTAAAGGTGACTTTATTGACATTTTGAACATTAATTTAGTAAAATAAAATGCAGATATCTGCAAAATAAAACCAAAGATATAAAAGTTATATTATTAACCAACTTAAATACTCATGGAAGATTTAATAAAAAATAGATATTCTGACGAAGAATTGGAAGAATTTAGAGAGATTATTAATAGAAAACTCAACAAAGTATTAGAACAAATCAAATTTCTTAGAGGACAAATAGAAGATATCTCCAACAGTGCTGACGGTAGAATCAAAGGGCTTGATGATGGGGTTGGAACTGCAGAAAGCGAAAGGGTAATGCAAATGCTTGCAAGGGCTAATAAGCACAAAAAGCATCTTGAAAATGCCATTGTCCGGATTGATAACAAAGTCTATGGGGTCTGCAGGGTCACGGGAAAGTTGATTTCTAAAGAAAGATTGAAAGCTGTACCTCACGCGACTTTAAGTATTGAAGCAAAACAAATGAAGAAAAAAAATAGGCGATAGAAGATTTTTTTAAGCCTTGGTATTTAGAGTTTATTTTCAGACACCAATTTCGTTTATCTCTTTTAGTTTCTCCATATTTTCAGCAAGTCTAAGGGCATCGATTATTTCGTCCAAATCCCCTTCGACTATTTTGTTTAAGCTATATAGTGTGAGACCGATTCTGTGGTCAGTTACCCTGTTTTGAGGATAGTTATAAGTTCTAATCTTATCAGACCTGTCTCCGGAACCCACTAGGGTTTTTCTTTGTGCCTTACGCTCTTTTTGCTCTTGCTCTCTTTGGGCTTCTTTGATTTTAACATATAGCCTTTGTAGAGCGATTTCCCTGTTTTTTAGCTGAGATCTGGAGTCTGTACTTTCAGAGACAATACCTGTAGGAATATGCGTAAATCTGACGCCCGATTCTGTTTTATTGACATGTTGTCCACCCGCACCGCTGGCTCTAAAAGTGTCAGTTCTAAGGTCTTCCTTTCTGATTTTGATATCCTTTTCTTCATACTTTGGAATTACAGCTACTGTAGCTGCAGAAGTGTGTACTCGTCCTTGAGATTCAGTTTTAGGAACTCTCTGTACACGATGAGCTCCTGATTCAAATTTCAATCTACCATATACTTCACCCCCTTTCACTTCCAGTACCAATTTACTATAGCCTCCGGCTGATCCTTCATTTATGTATAGTATATCGGAACTCCAACCTTGCTTTTCAAAGTATTTGGTGTACATTTTATACAAATCACCGGCAAATATACTTGCTTCATCACCTCCTGTCCCTGCTCGTATTTCGAATATTATATCTTTATCATCATCGGGATCTTTTGGTATGAGCATCATTTTAAGCTTTTCTTCCAATTCTTTATCTTTTCCTTCAAGTTCTTCAAGTTCCATTTTAGCCATTTCCCTCATGTCTTCATCTTCATCCTTAAGCATAGTTTTAGAACTTTGGATATTATCCATTATATTTTTATACTCATCAAATACGATAAGAATCGCTTTAAGGTCTTTGTATTCCTTATTAATTTTCTTAAACTTATCTATGTCGCTAGCGATTTCCGGATTGGAAAGTTGTTCTTCCAGATAGATAAATTTTTCTTTTAGACTTTCATATTTATTAAGTAAACTCATAACTAAATCTTGTAAACACTGAAGATAAACAAAAAGCGCCTTGACAAAGTCAAAGCGCTTTTTTGTTGTCCCACAAGGATTTGAACCTTGACAAACAGTACCAAAAACTGTCGTGCTACCGTTACACTATGGGACAAAAATATTTCGACTTATTCGAAACCGGACGCAAAGATATTTCAATATTTTTATTTAAGCAAATAAATGTTGAAATTTTATAAATTATTTTTCGACTTTGTAAATCATTGATACGACAATTCCCATAAGTATTGTTTGCAATATGCCAAAAATCACCCATTGCCAAACCATAGCCAGTTCAATATTATAAACTACATATTGGTTAAAAGCACCTCCACCATATATCAAAAAACCGGTTAACAGACCGTAACAGAAGCCTGAGAATATCCCTTCTCTAAAATGCCCTTTGGCAAAGAAAATATAGATATTTACAAAGAAAAAAGAGAAAATCAATCCGGTCACCTGCATTATCCACATCTTACTTTCCATATCCGGTCTCCACAACTCCTTAGTGGCTTCATAAGAAGATTTTAATATGACTCCGTGAATTAAGTAATCGGTTGCTTGTAATACCACAAAAACAGCAACAATTGCTAGTAAAAATTGCTTTACATTAAATTTTTTCATAAAATATTTATTTGGTTAGAATAATTGAAATTAAGTTTCCAACCGCAAGATAAGTATTTATTTAGATTAATTCAAAATTAAGAATGTTTTTTTGTAATAAACCGGCTTCAAAATCACTCCTTGCAGTCGTGCTTTCGAGTCCTAAGTTTCTCTTATTTTTAAATATCCACCAACTCGAAACACTAAAAACCCATCAATCAATTCTCGAAATCCGGGTTAATTCAGCACTTTGACCAAAAACTCTACAACGGGTTTGTTTATGACAGTATCATTCTTATTTCCGATTGCATCATTTACTCCTGAATGTGAGTAATCCACTGCATTGATTGCAGTTACAGATTTTCCTTGTGCTTTGAGTGCATCAATGTATCTAAGTTGATTGGTTATCCTTGTCTGAGAACCACGATAAACGATAACCCAATTTTTTACCAGAGAAGATGATACATAATTTATAGGGGAAGCTTCTCTCCATTTGTCTGAAGTGTCTCCGAATGCATTGACATATATTTTGTACAATTCCGAACCTTTAAAAGTATGTTGCATGGCATATTCTATATCCGATGCTTGAGTATCTAGAGATACAACTCCTTTGAAAATTGAAGTTTTTAGACCTTCAGCATTTAGATACTTAGGGTCAGTTGCTATCAAGCTGGCAAGATGAGCTCCGGCAGAGTGTCCCATTATCGCTATTTTTGACTTGTCTCCACCATAATTATCAATATTGTCATAGATATATTTTATGGCTTTCGCCACATCTTTGACATGGATAGGATGAAGAATCCTGTTGGGATTATCAAGTTGATAAGGAAAAGGAGACAATCTGTAATTTATACTTACATACACATACCCTAACTCCTTGAACAATTCTATTTTTGAACTTGGTTTATTCCTTTTATCGCCTATTGCCCAACCTCCACCATGGATGAAAATCATCACAGGCTTCAAATCAGTCCATTTGTCAAAATAATTGATGTCAAGGCTTGTTAATTTGCTTTTAACTCCACTGATAGATTGATATTGAACCGTCTTTTGAATATAGTTTGAATTCCCTGATGATGTATCATTATTTTTATTACAAGAAAACAAAGATAATAAAACCAAAAAAAATAAGTTTTTCATACGAGTCTTTTATGTTTAATGTCTGCAAAAAACACATCAAATTTAAAAAATAAAATCAAAACCTGAGCAATAATTATCTAAATTTGAGTATTGCCTGTTCACTTGCAGCCACAATATAGACTAATAATTTTTGGAAAAGTTTAAACCTAAATTTCAATTTATATGATCGCGATGATCTTTGCCGCCGGATTGGGTACAAGGCTTTACCCTCTCACAAAAGACAAACCCAAAGCTTTAGCTCCTTTTGCTAACACTACATTATTGGAGTATAATCTTAGATATCTTTCACAATTTGGAATTGAAAAATTCATTGTAAATACTCATCATTTTGCTGATAAGATCAATGAGTATTTGTATGATAACGAATACTTCAATCTCGACATCACGGTATCATTTGAGGAGGAATTGCTGGATACAGGAGGTGGATTGGCAAAAGTCAGAGAGTTGGTGGATGAAGAACAAATCTTACTTTACAATGTTGATGTAATTTCAAATATTGATATTAACAGGATGTACAAAAATCATTTAAAATATAATTTTGATATAAGTTTAGCAACAAGATATAGAGAAACCTCAAGGTACTTGTTGTTTAATGAAAGAAACAAGATGATTGGTTGGAAAAATGAAAAAACAGAAGAAATAATAACCTGTGAGAGAATTAAAGATTTTCAAAAATTGGCTTTTAGTGGTATAAGCATCATAAATACAAAACTATTATCAAAGCTCGGAAAGGTTGAAAAGAAATCTATTATTGATTTTTATCTGAATATCTGTAAAGACAATTTTATTTCATCATATCAACACGATAGTGATTATTGGTTTGATTGTGGAAGTTTGAAAAAACTTGAAATAACCGAAAAGTTTATTAAAGGGATAAACTAAATGGTAAACTATATTGTCTGTGTATAGATTACAGTTTATATCGATATTTTTATCTATATTTTTTATAGTACAGAATTAATCTTGTACTTTTGGCGAAATTTTAAAAAAAAAGTAAAATGAAAACATTAAAATTTTTTAGTTTATCTGTCATTGTATTGATGACACTGGTTAGTTGCGGAACAACAAAAAAAGTTGTTAAGGCAAAACAAAGTACTACAAGTAAAAATACAGTATATGAGATGATACCTCAAAAGTTCACTACATTATACAATGATAAAGACTTACAAAATTGGCAATTGACAGATCCATTTGAAAGCTATGAACCGGGAATGAGCGTCGAAAAAGCTTATAATACAATCCTTAAAGATCTTCCGGCTAAAGATATAATAGTTGCAGTAGTAGATGCGGGAATGGATATCAATCACGAAGACCTTAAAGATATTATTTGGACAAATGAGGATGAGATTCCAAATAATGGCATCGATGATGATAAAAACGGATATGTTGACGATATCCACGGTTGGAATTTCCTTGGTTCAAAAGACGGAAAAATGGCGACAGGAGAACAACTTGAATTGACAAGAATAGTCAAAAAGTATCGTAAGCAATGGAAAGATAAGAAAATATCTGATATCCCTGCCAAAGACACTTTAATGTATAAAGACTATCTTAGAGCGGAAAAAGAATTGGCTGCAAAATTGGAAGCTGTTAAACCCATGGAACAACAACTTGCAGGATTAAAATCTTTAGCCAGCGGAATGTTCAAAACGCTAAAAGACTTTTTGAAAACCGATAAACTCACAGAAGAAGCTGTCGCTGCAATAAAATCAGATGACAATGCGGTAAATCAAGCAAAAGCCATGTACCTAAGGGGACTTACTCCCGGTTATGTAAAAGAAGTTGAACACTATGTGGACGGTCAAATAAAATACAATCTCAATGTTGATTTTAACGGCAGAATACAAGGTGATGACCCCGATGATTTCAATGACAGGGACTATGGAAATCCAAATGTTATTCCCCCAACGGAGGACGAATTACATGCAACCCACGTGGGAGGGATTATCGCGGCTATCAGAAATAATGGCAAAGGAGGTAATGGAGTAGCAGATCATGTAAGATTGATGTCAGTAAGAGCTGTTCCCGATGGAGACGAATATGACAAAGACATCGCTTTGGCATTTAGATATGCTGTTGATAATGGTGCAAAAGTAATAAATACAAGTTTCGGAAAATACTATTCTCCACACAAAGATTGGGTTTGGGATGCTATTAAGTATGCGGAAGATCACGATGTATTGATTGTAAACGGAGTTGGTAATGAGGGTAAAAATATGGACAATTTTGGTGATGATGTCAGTTATCCAAATGATGGAGATAAACCGGGAGTTCAACTATTTGACAATTTCTTGAATGTAGGAGCAGTTGGACCAAATTATGGAGCTGATATGGTTGCCCCGTTTAGCAATTATGGTAAGACTACCGTTGACGTCTTTGCTCCGGGAATGAAGATCTATGCAACTGTCCCATTTAATAAGTATAAGCACCTTCAAGGGACTTCAATGTCTTCCCCTGATGTTGCAGGTATAGCTGCTTTAATCAGATCCAGATTTCCAAATCTAACCGCATCTGAAGTGAAGCATATAATTATGGATTCAGGATTGTCTCCTCAGATTTTAGTAATTCAACCCAAAGAAGATGATGACAAAAGTGATCCGAAATTAGTACCATTTAGCTCACTTAGCGTATCAGGAAAAATTGCGAATGCATACAATGCCTTGATTATGGCCAAAAAGATGAGCGAAGATAAATTTAAAAAATAGTGAGAACTAAAATCGTCAATATTTACCTCCTCTTTGATAATCATTGAGGAGGTATTTTTTATAAAAACCAAGTATAAATCCCAAATGAATATCAAAATACAGTGAATAAATTCTAAATATTTTTTTGTTATTCAAATTTTAAAATTCTTTGTATAGCCATAGCTATGGAAATAATTTTAAAAGCAGAAGAACGTAAAAAGATAACGAATTTATCGTGTATTTTGGTTTTCAATTGGGATAAATCCCAAAAGTCTTAATCAATACAACCAATACTACTACAATCAATATCCTGTAAACCCAAATATCTGCTTTGGGATATATCGATGCATAGTGAGCTGCCAAATATCCTCCAATCCCTTGACCAAATGCAAATGTCAAGCCAATCTTCCAATCAATAAGACCGCGATAACCAAATACAAAAATCAGCATCAAAGAATATAATGCAATAATGAAAACTTTAATTGCATTGGCTTCTATAAGGTTGGTTCTTGCCAATAAAACCAGTATTATTAGTGTGAAAAGCCCCATTCCCATTTGTATGAAACCACCATAAAAGCCAAGGGCTAAAAACAAAGGGACAGTTAGCCATTTGCTCATTTTGAATTCCAAATCCGATTCCTTTATCCATCTTTTCGGATTGACCAAAACAACGATAAACATCAGAAGCAATATATACCTGAATATTATTTTAAAATCTTCATTTGATATATTTAGGGCAAAATAGACTCCAAAAATTGAACCGATGAAAGTGAGTATTATAGCCAATTTGAATCTTTTAAAATTCAATTTGCCTTCTTTGTAATATGCAAATGAACTCAAAGCTGTCTGACTAAACATATTTATTCTATTAGTACCATTGGCAAGATTGGCAGGCATACCCAAAAACTCTATCATTATACTGAGTGTGACTACAGAGCCAAAACCGGCAATAGCATTGAGAATTCCAGCTAAAAATCCGGCTGCGACAGCTATTATATAGTAATAATTTGATTCCAATATTTTAATTTTTTACAAATGTAATAAATCATAGCACAAAAAGTAGAGAGTAAATAAAAAATGAAAAGCAACAAATAAAAAAGCTTCTATAAAATGATAATACAGAAGCTTTTTCATAAAGAAAACCCGTGAATAATGCGGGTTAATTTTCCTTGAATTCTCTTGTAACTCTATAATTATTGCTGCTATCTACTTGACATGTAGAAGAAGCGAAACTCAATTTTAGTTTGCCATTAATCATCTCGCCACCTCCGAATAGGGTCTCGGAATTGTAAGAAAAGTTTGATATCTTAAATTCGTTTTCTTTTGCTGCATTAAATTTTCCGGAAAACGTGAACAATTTATTTCCACTATCATCTTTCAATGTCCCCAATAAATCTGTATCGTTTTCTTTAGTAATTATGACTGAAGCAGGATCGGTATTAAGTAAAGTCTGATGCTCTTCACAACTGTATGTTTTGAGATTTCCTTCGAAAGTCTTAACAAATTTATCAATTGGCTCCTCATCCTTTTGACAAGCAACAGTAAAAATCGATACTGCGAATAGTAAAAAAAGTAGTTTTTTCATGTTTTTAGTTTTTATTAAATCAATATTATTACACACACAGAAACGCAATTATCAAATTAAAATTGTATCGCTATCTTTTCTGAACGTTAAAACCTGAATCTACTACCGAGCTTTATTCCGTATATCAAGTATTTTTGCTCCACCGGATTAGACTTTTTTGTAATACTTTGGATGTTATATTTGATATTTGGTTCAAAGTAAAATGTATATCTATCACTATTGTATAGAACTTTCATATTTGAGATGAAGTTTAAGCCGGCACTACTTTTGAATAAGGCATTGTCTTTACTTATATCAACGGGATAATTATCAAGACCGATGATTTGTCCTCTCTTGAAAAAAGCTATATCATAACTGATTCCTGAACTTATTTCAAAATTCCATTTGTTTTTACCAAAAGCATATCCAACGGAAACGGGAATATCTACAAAATGATAGTAATTATAGATTACTTTGTCCCATTTGATAAATTGGACTACATCTTTTTGGCTTCTAATTGTCGTTTTAGAACCATCACTTTCAGTTATCTCTTGTATTACCGCATTGTCTTTGGAAGACACTAATTCAGCTGAGTCTTTGCTGGTAAACCTTTCATCAATTTGTGTATAATTAACACCGGTACTGATAAAAAATCCTGATTCATTTTTGAAGTTAAGCGCAATATTTGAGTTAATCGCCTCCAAATACGCTTCGGTTGATTCTCTTTTTTCTCTATATAATAGATAATTATTATCTCTTTCTTTCAATAACTTATCAACAAAAGCAAATCCGATTCCAATATCCAATGACTTATTCCAAGAACCTGATTTTTTCTTTTCTTTGGTTTTGATTTCGTTTTGAACGGGTTTAAAATCGAGTAATTCTAATTCAAAATGCTTGCTCTTTTCCAATGAATTTATAACATGATTCAATTTGAAAATATTAAAATCCAATCTTTTTTCTTTTGTTCCATTAGACATTAATAATGTATTTTTTTTTATTTCTTTTTGAACATAAGAAATATCATTGATTACCGTATTTTTACGAGCATTTTTATTTCTGATTTTATTTTTCTTTGCTATGCTTTTATTATCAACAAATGACTGTTTCTGCAAATTAGCGCCAGAAGATTTCACTTCATTTTTATCAACCTCCGCTTCTTGAGAAGAAGAATTTTTTGTTTTATTATCGTGTTTTGCTATTACAATCTGTTTTTCATTGTCAGGATTTTGAGATGTATTTATACTATTTACAATACTTGTATTTTTGGAATTGATTTTCTCAGAACTTTTGGTTTGAGTAAATACGGTATAAGTTATCAAAGGCAATAATATCAATGGGATTAAAAACCACCACAGAGGATATTTTTTGTCTTTTTTATCCAATTTTCTTTCGATTCCTCTCCAAAGCTCATTCGTATCTATTGGCACCTCGAGATCTACGAACATATCTCTTATATCTTTTTCAAATTCTCCCATAATTAAATCGCCATTTTTTGGATTTCAAATAATTTTTCTTTAATTTTTGCTTTAGCCCTTGTGAGTAACGCTCTTGAGCTACTTTCTTTAAGTCCTATTTCTTCTGCAATCTCTTTGTGGCTATAGCCATCTATCACATACATATTAAACACTTGTCTGTATTTATCAGGTAATTGATTTATTATTTTCATTATATCTTCGACATCAAATTTTTGGTATATATCTGGCATCTCATTCCTATCATCCATAATGGTTTCCGGCATGACCTCTTTTGACCTGTATGTTTTTCTGATTTTTTGTAATGCGGTATTTACGGTTATTTGTCTCATCCAGGCTTTAAAAGCGTATGGTTCAGACCTGAAATTTTGAATATTATTAAATATAGATATAAAAGCTTCCTGAATGATATCTTTTGCCTCACTTTCATCACGCATATACCTTTTGCTTATGGCAAAAAGATACGGTGCATAAGTGTCAACCAATGCCTTTTGCGACTTTCTATCGTCATTTTTACACCCTATGATCAAATTTTTTATATCCAATATATCTATGTACGTTTTTAGTTAGTGCCTGTACGAAAACATGCACTATTTTAATTAAGGCCGGCAAATTATACTAATGAAAACAAAAAGAACGAAATAATTATTTTCTATTTGCCGACCCCAATTAATGTTATATTAATTCAAAAAGACCGAATAGTCTATTTTCAATAGTGAGGTATCGATTACCTCTCCTTTCACTTTTCTTCTGGCCATACCTTCGTAGTGACCGACAAGCATTCCTGGTCTGTTATATTCACGAATTTCCATTTTTGACTTCAAATCATTGATAAATATATACTCGCCTCCTACTCCTCTTATCTGAAAACCTATTTTCTCTATTTTATATTCTCCTTCACCGTGGAAAGATAGAAATGATTCATTTAAATTATATTTGTCATTTTCAAATTCCAAGTACAATGGAGAAACTTCGGATTTAACCAAATCCAATAGATGACTTTCATCACCATATCTGATTAAGGCAAAGGGTTCTTGACACAAGTAAATATCTCCGGTATCAAATTCTCCGTTCTCTTCCAATTTATTTTTGTGGATACCTGTATTTATCTCTGAATCTACATCCGTTGCTACCCATGAGATAGAGCCAATACTATTGTAGTTTGTAACTAAACTTTCAAATTCTCCCCTTTCGTCCAAAAAATAATACATTGGATTATTACCGTTTATAATAGTTATATATCCTTTAGACACTGTTTGTTCATTGCATGAATAAAACTTTCCTTTGAATTTATAAGCATCTATTTTTTTATCAATTTGGATTTTATTTGACTCATCTGCACTTAATTCATTTTTATACACCTTTTCATTTAATTTTACTGATATTTCGCTCTTTTCTTCTTTAGGTACGAAACATGGGATAACTCCCTTGTCATTTGAGACTAGCTCTAATTTGTAGTTGTTTGTTTCCGGAGTAGTAATATATGCTTTTACATAAGGTAGGGAACTACCATTATTTGATTCTAATTTGATTTCGGTTTTTTTAATTCCAAATGCTTCTGCAAAATTGTAATATCCTGCTTTATTCACCTCTGCATAATAATATTTTTTACCTTTATCCTCAAGCAGTGCCGCTTTTCCGGTCTCGAGCCATTTCCCTTTTTCCGGACTGAAACGCCAAAGCGCAATATTATTACCCAAAGCGTTTGCGATATTGTCTATGCCCAATTTTAGTTCAAAGGTATTATCTTTTCCCAATTCAATGTCATTTCCATTAGCATCCGTGACATTAATTCCCAAGGTTCCAAGTGAATTCAAACCTACCAATTTGAAATATTTATTAAAACCGGTAGGATCACCTACTTGATTTTGGGCTTCATCTTTTGCCGCTACAAAAGACCAATGCATCATCATATCTCCTGTAAATATATTACCGTCTTTGATAAAATCGTTGCCTGTAATCTGAATTTCATTTATTTCATCACCAACTATTTTGTCCTTATTATTTGTACTAATTATAGCGGTTTTCCTTTCACCATTCAGTACTATTTTGATATATGAAGTTGCGTTAAGTTCAGGATAATATATCTTAGTAGCTTTTGTATAACCATTTTTTGTGACTGTGATTGTTTGCCCCGCTTTATTGGCTTTAATATCTTTGAAATAGAAAATTCCATTAAAATCCGTTTCCCTCACATATGTGCCAATCATCACCTTAGCCTCTTTTACAGGCATATCTCTATCCGTAACAACCTTTCCTTTCAATGAAGATATCACATATTGTTCCACAGGATATTCATTCTCCGTTGTAGATATGATATCTTTGTCCTTTCTGCATGAAAAAAAGCCTAAGATAAAAACTAAAATCATCAAATATTTATTCATCGTGTAGTTTCTTTTTATTTATTTCTTGCTTCTATGATGTTATTAACATTCTAAATGCTGCATAAAGTTAGAAAAAAGTTTAAAAATGATATAATTTTTGTACACTTTTGCGTATTGTATTGTTTTAATTTATTATAAAAATACGTATAAAATGAAGAAACTCATAGAATGTGTACCCAATTTTAGTGAGGGTAGAGATATGTCCATAATAGAAAAGATTACTAATGAAATAAAAAATACTGATAAAGTAAAATTATTAGACGTTGATCCCGGTCACGCAACGAACAGAACCGTTGTGACATTTGTTGGTGAGCCTGATGCCGTTGTGGAAGCAGCATACAAAGCCATAAAAAAAGCCGGAGAGCTTATAGATATGTCAAAACACACCGGTGAACATCCCCGAATGGGCGCTACTGATGTCTGTCCATTTATACCAATAGCAAATATATCCATGGAAGAGACTGTTGAGTTCGCAAAAAAACTTGCCAAAAGAGTAGGCGAAGAGCTCAATATACCAACCTATCTATATGAAGAGGCTGCTGTTAGCCCCGAAAGAAGAAATCTCGCTGTAATCCGTGCAGGAGAATATGAAGGACTTGAGAAAAAATTCAAGGAGGGAAAGCTTTTACCCGATTTTGGGGAAGCTATATTTAATGCCAAATCCGGAGCGACTGTAATCGGTGCAAGAGATTTCCTTGTTGCTTACAATGTAAACCTAAACACGACTTCAACCAGGAGAGCTAATTCCGTGGCATTTGATATAAGGGAAAAAGGCAGGATAAAAAGAGAAGGCAATCCCATTTCGGGCAAAATAGTTCGTGATGCAGACGGAAATGCAGTCAGAGAACCCGGAGCATTGAAAGCCGTAAAGGCTATTGGCTGGTTTATTGAAGAGTATGGTTTGGCGCAAGTATCGATGAATCTCACTGACATCAAAGTAACTCCATTGCATAAGGCATTTGAGGAAACAGTAAAAAGCGCAACTAAAAGAGGAATGAGAGTTACCGGTAGTGAATTGATAGGTCTGGTACCTAAGAAAGTATTGATTGATGCAGGTAGATATTTCTTGGAGAAACAAGAGCGTTCAACAGGAATACCGGAAGAAGATATCATATTTATAGCGATAAAATCAATGGGATTGGATGAATTAAAACCATTTGACCCAAGAAAAAAAGTAATTGAATATTTATTGGAAGACGATGGAAATAAAAAATTAATTGACCTTAGTATAAAAGAATTTGCTGATGAAACTTCGAGAGAAAGTCCCGCTCCGGGTGGAGGAAGTATCGCTGCATATTCAGGAGTATTGGGAGCATCATTGGGCACAATGGTCGCCAATCTTTCCGCTCACAAAAGAGGTTGGGACGATAGATGGGAAGAGTTTTCAGAATGGGCTCAAAAAGGACAAGCACTTAAAGACAAACTATTGTTTTTAGTGGATGAGGACACCAATGCTTTCAATAAAATAATGAATGCTATTAGGATGCCAAAATCAACTGATGAGGAAAAGAAAAGCCGAAGCGATGCCTTGACAAAAGCGACAAAATATGCTATAATGATACCATTTGATGTGATGAAAACATCTTTTGAGACTCTGGATTTATTGGAGTATATGGCAAAAGAAGGTAATCCCAATTCCGTTTCAGATGCAGGAGTAGGTGCATTGGCTGTGCGAACTGCGGTAGAAGGCGCATTTATGAATGTAAAAATAAATTGTAAAGATCTCAAGGATGAAACTTTTGTGAGTGATATCATCCAAAAAGGAAATGATATAATGAAAAGTACCGATAAAAAGGTGAACAATATTTTGCAGACAGTTTATGATAAAATGTGATATTAATTGACAATGGAAGAAAAGAAGGTAATTGCAGAAATGATGTTTGATTTTATGCATCGTACTATGATGCATCACGCATTTTGGTACTCAGAAGCAGAGCATCAATTTGGCAGAGAAAAAGCATTTGAGATATTGGATTCTGCTTGGAGAAGATCATTTGAAGTACAAATGAGAAGGATGAGCAAAGTACTCGGATTTGAATTGGATGATGGTATCCCAAAACCAATATTGGATTTACCAAAAGAAAGATTAGAAAAATTGAGAGATGCGGCTTCTGTCAATTGGTTGGCAAATGACGGGGTTTGGTTTCAAGCAATAGAATTTACAAGAGGGATGAATGATGCCAAAAGAGCAAATGATTCCACCTGGGCACAATTTTCTCCATTTGAAGCTAGAACAATCAAAAAACTACTGGGGCTGGGAGAATTTCCAGGAATAGAAGGATTGAAAAAAGCCTTACAGTACAGACTATATAATTATGTCAATAAACAAGATATCATCGATGAATCTCCGAATAGCTTTTTATTCAAAATGATAGAATGCAGGGTTCAATTAGCTAGAAAAAGAAAGGGGCTTGCAGATTATCCCTGTAAATCAGGTGGGCTAGTAGAATATACTACTTTTGCCGAGACAATAGATCCTAGGATAAAGACAATGGTTGTTTCTTGTCCCCCTGATCCACACCCTGAAGATTTTTTCTGCGCATGGAGATTTTATATTGAAGAGTGATATCAATATTGCAAGGAATTTTCTGTATTCATTTAGGTGCATTTCATTTTTTCGTTTTTTTACAAGAAGATTTGTTGATGTGTTTAATATAGCGTACCTACGGCACGCATTTTAGTTGGTTAATAGCTTTTTTTACCCATATTTAGTGCCTAACGGCACATTGGTGTTAGTATATAGAAGTAATTTCATAAGTGGGGTTGTCTATCCAAATAGGAAAAATAATATTAAATGCGAAAAAATGAAATACACCTTTTTATATTTACCTGGTAAAGTTTTGAAATATATTGATATAGATACATTGCAATATGCGAAAACTTTTTTTATACCAATCTTTTGATATCCGCACCAATTGAGTTTAATCTACCAACGATATCCTCATAACCTCTATCTACAAGTTCCGCTTTATCTATTTCACTAACACCTCCTGCACATAACGCCGCAATAACCAAAGCTACTCCTGCTCTAATATCCGGACTACTCAGATTTTGTCCATGTAGTTTGGTCGCTCCATTTACTACAACACGATGCGGATCACACTGTATAATATTAGCACCCATCGCAATTAGCTTGTCCACAAAAAACATTCGTGACTCAAACATCCAATCATGACATAAGATACTACCTTTTGCTTGTGTAGCCAAGACGATATAGGGGCTCAATAAATCCGTTGGAAAATTAGGCCAAAGCCCTACTTTTATTTTGTCAGTATATGCAATCAACTCCGAAGGGAATATCCTAAGTCTATTGTCATCAATAAATTCATACTTCACATTTAATTGTTCAAGTTGAAAGACTGTCATCTTTAAGTGTTTTTTTTCTGCATTATTGATTATCAAGTCTCCATTGGTTGCAGCTGCAGCGATTGCAAATGTTCCGGCTTCTATAAAATCTGCCATTATTTTGTGTTTGAAGCCTTTCAAGTTTGATTTTCCTTTTATCGACAATCTATTTGTCCCAATACCCTCAATATGCACTCCCATCTTTATCAATACTTCAGCCAAATCTCCGACATGTGGTTCGGATGCTGCGTTTTCAATAGTTGTTTCCCCCGTAATAGATGAAGCTAACATCAAAGCATTCTCTGTGGCGGTCACCGATGATTCTTTAAGAAATATACTTGCGGGTTTAGGATTTTTTAATGTTGCTTTATAGCCGTGTTCATCATTTTCCATAATTGCGCCCAATGCCGTGATCACTTCAAGATGACTATCAACCTTTCTCAATCCTATAACGCAACCTCCCGGTGGAGGGAGATAGACATGTCCTGTTCTTGCTAAAAGAGGTCCCATATACAATATTGATGCCCTTATTCGGCCGGCCAAGCTTTTGTCTATATCTGAATTATTGACTTTTCCTGTTATCCGGACAGTATTTTTATCTATATTCTCGACATTTTTACCCAAATATTTAAGAAGTTCCAACATGGCTCTAACGTCTATTATGTCGGGGACATTCTCTAAAAAACATTCCTCATCGGTTAAAACAGTAGCTGCAATAATGGGAAGAGCTGCATTTTTGTTGCCGGCAACTGTAATTTCTCCCATGAGTTTATTTCCTCCTTTCACTATAAATTTAGACATATTTTATTCCTTTTGTTAATTAAAAATCTCCTTTTAATTCTATTTCCAATTTTAAATTTAATTCAAGTTTGGTCTTCGCCTCATTTTTTATTATATCAATAATTTTAAGCACATCTTCTGCTTTTGCATTTCCTGTATTCTCTATAAATGCAGCATGTTTTTCAGATACTTTTGCACCTCCAATCGAAAGCCCTTTTAATCCCAATATCTTATCAATTAAGTACCCTGCAGATGGGGTAGGGCTATTGACCATAGACATTTCTTTCTCGCTCAAATTATGAAAAATACATCCGGCACTCCGTTGAGGTTGGAAAGATTTCTGTTTGGCCCATTCTTTAGCCGATTGCATAGGCTCACTCACATCTCCTTTTTGCAATAACAATTCAATCCAAATAATACTTTCTTTTGTTTCTTGCAAAAAACTATAATCATAGGCAAATTTAAAGTAATCATTTTGGACTATTTTGAATTCTTTTCCGTCAAAAAGTTTAGCTCTATAGACTAAATCTCCAAAGAATACATTGGCTCCGTGCATATTTACATACAGAGCCCCGCCTGTGGTTGAAGGAATGCCTGCGAACCATTCCAAACCAAAGATATTGGATTTAAACAAATTGTTCCTCAATGTTCCCACACTTACTCCTGAATCAACCCTAACTATCGTAGTTTTACCTTTAAAAATCTTATACTTATCTTTTTTGTGCTCCAAATGAAAATACCGGCTTTCTGTTTTTTTATTGTCAGGTATTGAAATCACAACATCTTCCAAAATATCCCATTGCGTGGATTGGTTTATGATAGTAACCCCTCTAACTCCTTTGTCCGAAACAAGTATATTACTACCTTTCCCTATCAAAAATACCTGTAGTTCATATTTTGCACATTCCTCCAAGGCAATTTCTAATTCCGTGGAATTTTTTACTTTGATCAAAATATCGGCTGGACCTCCGATTTTAAAGGTTGTATATGGAGCGATTTTTTCTCCAAATGCAACATCAATGCTTCTTTTTTTTAGCTTTTCTGCGAAAGATTTCAATTTATACTCCATATCGATGCAAAGATATAAAAAATACATTGATATTATGTATTTATTTAATATATAAAATACTAAATAAAAGATAATTTATTCGATATCGAGATTTGCATATCTAATCAGGTACATGTCTTACTTTATACATACCTTTTCTATCAACTCAAAAGTATCCGGATTTACCACTTCAAGATAAACTTTCTTACCGTCAATTTTGAAAAGCATCAAAGCATTGAGAGTAGAAAACGTCTTAACATGGTCACTCCAAGGCAATTTCTCTTGAGAATAGTAGGGTGCTCCGGCTGCTCCGTTAGTGATTTGTGTAAAAGGTCTTGATATCTTCAATTTCGGTTTATCCCAACCATCCGGGTACATATTCATAGTGCTATCAATAACCATTCTGTTATAATTATGCTCATCTCCATTTAACATCATAACACATTTTTTTGAATGATTGATAAGGACATCAAGAATCTCGTCTCTTCTCTCTATTATACCTTTTTTCACAGCTTTTCCAGCAACATAAGCGCGTTTATCATTATTACCTCTATACCACATATCATCTTTGGAGTGTCCTCCATTTGGAAAAGCAGGTGTGTGAAGAGTTACAAATATATGGTCAATATCACTATCTTTTTCAAATTTTGCTATGGTTTCTTTTAGCCATTTCAATTGATTGTCCATTATATAGCCGTGGAGATTGCCGGAATGCTCGTTTATCTTGCTTGAAGGAGCGTACCAATAATTGGAATTAAGTACTATCATAGCCATATTTCCGTATGTATAGTAATATGCATTTTCTTTATAAGAAGGAAAATCTATGGAGTTTCTATTTGGGTCGTAATAAGCTCCATCTTCACTTTCAGGGCCATTTAGCGGATTTACAAAATTATCTGCAAATATTTTTTCAGCAGAACATTTGTCAAAAGGAAATCTATCCATTGAAATCCATTTAGGAAATGAACGCATCAATACTTCGTGATTACCCATCGCAACATTGACAGGTGCATATCTTGCAAAATATTCCAATGCATGTTTGAAATTGATATATTGTAGATTGTGCTTATCTTTGCTTATATTGTATCCGTTTATTTCATCTCCTGTAAATTGGAAAAAATCAGCTCCCTTGGCTTTGGCAAGAGTCATCATTTTCTTAACTATATAGTGGTTTGTTCCGTAAACATCTCTTTCTCCTCCTCCTGCACCTGAACGGCTATCACTGGCATAGGCCCAAGTAAATGGTCTTCTCGACCCCTTTTGTCTTGCAGTTCTAAATGAATAACTTTCCTCCCAATCGCCGTATTTTACCGTATATTTGTACTCGGAATATGGTTCAAGACCTATAATATGAATCAAATGGTTAGTAGTAGGTCTTTCGTCTTTGTAAATTTTATTATCCACTTCCACACTACAAATTGCTTCTTCATTAGTTTTGAAACTAATAGATACCCTGTTTGATTTTTGCAATGTGATAAACGGACCTTCTATTATGGTAATATCAGGACTAAATGGCCCTTTCCCTTTGAGATTGACTCTACCATCATATATGATAGTACCATCATCTTCAATAATTCGATATCCTAAAGTCAACATTCCGGTTTCTTCCCAATCGAGAAAGTCGTATTTGCCCGAAAGCCTTTTGATGATATTTATTTTTGCTTTTCCCTTTTTGATTTTTGAATTTCGCTTAAAAAATACCGGTTGAGGGTTTTGTATTCCGGCATATTTTATAAGACCGTAATATATATTGCCACTAAAAGTTGTATCTTTGAAGTCAAATCTAATTCCTGTTTCCGTACCTATTGGCCTGGCAGTAAATTTGGTAAAACTATATTTTGGAGTTTTAACAACTTCATCAATCCAAATATTTTTGACATCATCATGAAATTGGAGTTTACCGTCATTATACCTTAGATTGGAGTATGATTTTGGTATTTCTATCTTTTGTGCATAGATATTGGTAAATATAAAAAGGGCTATTAGAGTTATTATTTGTCTCATCTTTAATTTATTTTATTGATTGATGTACAAAGATAGTATATTTTATTTAAATAAAACTATAAAAAGCAAAATGCCAATATTCAATATCCCTTATCAATTATGTGCATTAAATTTTTTCGCTTCATTATAAGAAATTTTGTTTATGTGGGCAACATTGCGTACCTACGGCACGCATTTTATTTGGTTAAAAGCCTTTTTTACCCATGTTTTGTGCCTAACGGCACATTGATGTAGTATATAGTGTCTGCTCGAAAACACATCAAATTTGAAATTGATTCTTTTTGTTATCTTTTTACTTTTTTTCAAGTGATTGATACTAAGGCATCAAATCATTTCAAAAAAATCAAAATCTAAGCAAAAATTATCAGAATTTTAAAAATTGTCTGTTTTCGAGCAGACACTATTTAGAAGTAAAAATGATTAATTTAATAAGTGGTGCGGTCTGTGCATATAGAAAAATTAACCTTATATGCGAAAAAATGAAATACACCTTATCAATTTATAATATCTTTGATTTCTGATACTATTTGTATATTTGCAAATATAAATAATTGATATGCATAGATTGGAAGTTAAAAGTGAGAATAAAAAGTCTGAAATTGTATTTGGGCAATACGATATAATCTCTCAAAAGGTGGAAATCCCAGATGATGCTATTTTTATCACCGATGATAATTTGGCAAATATTTATGGAGGATTTTTGAATGACAAAAAGTTAATTGTAATAGAGCATGGTGATAAAAACAAGAATCTTTCGACTATGGATTTCATTTATGAACAGTTGATAAGACTCGGAGCAGCTCGCAAATCATTTATAATTGGTTTTGGCGGTGGAATGCTAACAGATATTGCAGGTTTTGCAGCATCAACATTTATGAGAGGTATAAGATTCGGTTTTATTCCTACATCACTACTATCTATGGTAGATGCATCTATCGGTGGTAAAAATGGAGTAAATCACCATAGATTCAAAAATATGATAGGCACTTTTAATCAACCGGAATTTGTATTAATCGATTCATCATTTCTAAAAACACTTCCGGATGAAGAATATTTTAGTGGAATGGGAGAGGCATTAAAACATTTTTTGATTGATGATAGAAAACAGTTCTATGCTTTTCTCGAAAATCCAAAAGCCTATTTGAATAAAGAAAATGTATCTGATGAATTTTTGTTCAATCAAGCAAAAGTAAAAGTGGATATTGTCAACAGGGATATAAAGGAATCAGGAGAAAGAAAAAAACTGAATTTTGGACATACATTTGGTCATGCAATTGAAAAATTGACTGGAATAAAACATGGGTATGCAGTAAGTATTGGTATGGTCATAGCAACTAATATATCCTATAAATTAGGGCTTTTGTCCACAAATGAAGTCAATGATATTATAGCTGCACTAAAATCTGCCGGTTTGCCAACGGAAACACATATTTCAAGAGATAGTATAATCGATGCTATGCATAAGGATAAGAAAAGAGCCGGAGACAGAATTGATTTTATAGCATTGGAAAGTATAGGCAAGGCAAAGATAATACCTATGAAAATAACCGGATTGGAGGAGCTATTTAAATAAAAAACATTACCTTTGCAAAAAATTTGAAAAAAATGACTAAAAATATTGAAGAATATAATATAAATTTAAAAACAGGTAAGCTACCTTTTAAAGTAAAAGACATTAATTTGGCTGAATGGGGAAGAAAAGAAATTGAACTTGCGGAAGCTGAAATGCCCGGATTGATGTCATTGAGAGAAGAGTTTGGTGCTGACAAACCATTGAAAGGAGCAAGAATCGCAGGTTGTCTGCATATGACTATTCAAACCGCTGTTTTAATCGAGACTTTATTGGAACTTGGAGCTGAGGTGTCTTGGTCTTCATGCAATATTTTCTCTACTCAAGATCAAGCTGCAGCAGCTATAGCAGAAAGAGGAGTGCCGGTTTATGCGTGGAAAGGGATGACTGAAGAGGAATTCGATTGGTGTATTGAACAGACATTAGATGCCTTTGATGGAGGAAAGAAGTTAAATCTTATTCTTGATGACGGTGGAGATTTGACAAATATGGTTTTGGATAGGTATCCCGAATTAGTGAAAGATATTAGAGGTCTATCAGAAGAAACCACCACCGGTGTACATAGATTGTACGAAAGAGAAAAAAACGGAACCTTGCCAATACCGTCAATCAATGTAAATGACTCCGTCACAAAATCAAAATTCGACAATAAATACGGAACACGTGAATCTGCAGTTGATGCTATCCGTAGAGCTACTGATTTGATGTTGGCAGGTAAAGTGGTAGTCGTAGCAGGTTATGGAGATGTAGGTAAGGGTACTGCAGCAGCATTCAAAAACTCACAATGCAGAGTGATTGTTACGGAAATCGATCCTATTTGTGCATTACAAGCTGCAATGGAAGGATATGAAGTAAGAAAAATGTCAAATGCAATTGCGGAAGCAGATATTGTTATAACTGCAACAGGAAATCTCAATATTATAGATGCAGAACATTTCAGAATGATGAAAGATAAAGCGATAGTTTGTAATATCGGTCATTTTGACAATGAAATAAATATGGCTTGGTTAAACGAGAATTATGGTGATACAAAAGTAAATATCAAACCTCAAGTTGATAAATACACCATAGACGGAAAAGATATAATTGTTTTGGCAGAAGGCAGATTGGTCAATCTTGGTTGTGCGACCGGACACCCCTCATTTGTGATGTCCAATTCATTTACAAATCAAGTATTGGCGCAATTGGAGCTATTCAATAATTCTGAGAAATACGAAAATAAGGTTTATGTACTTCCAAAACATTTGGATGAAAAAGTAGCAAAACTTCATCTTGCAAAGTTAGGAGTGGAGTTGGAAGAATTGTCGGAAGAACAAGCGAGATATATCGATGTGCCGGTAAAAGGACCATTTAAACCCGATTATTACAGGTATTGATTTAGAAAAATAAATTTGTCATAAATACTGAAAACATATGTGCTTTGAGTATATTTGTAGAAATATACTTGGGTTATGCTGTTTCAAATCATTAAAAAAATACTTTTGGTATTTCCGGTAATCTTTTTACTGGCAATACTTGTATTCTTTTTGAGTGATATTGCACCCGGGGATAAAGTGGAGGATTATTTGGATCTAAATGGTGTGACGATAAGAGCAGATGAGCAATTACAAAAACAAGATTACATCGATGTTGCTAAGTCTCTTGACCTTGATTTACCTTGTTTCTATTTCAGTATAACACCTAGAATATATCCCGATACATTGTATAAACTCAATCTCTATCCCACGGGAAAACTCAGAAAAACTTTATTCAAAAGATATCCGGCGATTGGGAAAATTGACTCCTTGTTTATCAATATGGAGAGTCTGCTGGGTTCTATTGCTTCCCTCGATGATTCTTTGATTAGAAGAGAACCTTATCCTGCATTAAAAACCGCTATATTAACATTGCGAAACAGTGATTCTCCGGAAGAGTTCAAACAGAATTTTGATGAATTAAGGAGCTTAAGAAAATCAATAAAAGCAGATTTGCCTGTAAAAACATCAGAGTTATACGAGCGTATTATTAGCTCTTATTCCCTGCTGGTATCAAGCAAATCTTCTCTGGCAGGATTGCTGCCAAAGATGTCCTTTTACGGTACAGAAAACAGATTTCACAAGTGGTTTGGTAAAGTTTTGCGATTGGATTTTGGTATTTCAATTGTAGATGGGCAAAAGGTTTTTTCAAAAATTCTTAAATCTCTAAAATGGACTTTATTATATATTTTGATAGCATATATTTTGACTTTCGCTGTAGCGATTCCTCTTGGTATTTACACAGCGGCCAATGCTAAGAAGAACTTATCCAAATTCTTTAATATAGTATTCATAGCATTTCATTCTATGCCTTTGTTTTGGCTTGCGACACTGGCAGTTTTACTGTTTACCACCTCCGAAATATCGAGTGCTTTGAATATCTTCCCCTCCATTGGCATCGGTAATATAGATTCCGATATGAGTTTATCTCGGCAATTGAGCATAGCTGCACCTCATTTGATACTTCCGTCTTTGGTAGTTGCGATACACTCCGGAGCATATTTGGGCACGCTAATACGTAGGAACATGCTTGATGAAATGCGAAAAAAGTACTTTTTGGCTTTGCTTTCAAGAGGGATTTCAAAGAGGAAAGTGATAATGAAGCATATTTTCCCAAATTCCATACTTCCTCTTATCACTCTATTGGTAGTCAGTCTTCCTGCATCATTGGCGGGCAGTGTTATTACAGAGGTTATATTCAATATCCCCGGAATGGGGCGTCTGCTATATGATTCTATTTTGCATTATGACTGGAATATTGTTTTTGCAATAGTTTTGCTCATAGGCTTTGCAACTTATATGGCATATATACTTGGAGATATATTGTATAGATACTTCAATCCTAAAATACGAGTTGGACAATGAATAAAATAGCCTACATATTGCTTATATTGTTTGTGTTGACAGGGCTTTTTGCTGATTTTATTGCCAATGACCGACCGGTAATATGCAAGGACAATACCGGATACCATTATCCTATACTTTCCAATAATTTCAATCGAGGGAAAGATTGCAAAGTTGTGCTAAATCCTATTATCAGATACTCAGCCAATAGCATTGATAAACTAAATGCAGGAGCGATATCTCCATTCGGCTTTCAAAAATTAAAGACTAATCAACAAAGGCATTTTCTCGGTACAGACCATTTGGGCAGGGATGTATTGGCAGGACTTATCCATGGAACAAAAATAGCCTTGAAAATCGGTACGTTTTCGATGTTTTTGGCATTTGTTTTTGGTTTGTTGATGAGTCTTTATCCGACTTATTACGGGGATACAGGTTTCAGAACAAAGATCTCTTCTCTTGTGCTTACACTTTTATCTGTATTTATATTTATATATTTTATTTATTACAGGGAATCGATTTTTTCTGTTTTGAAACAAAATGATTTTTCAATTTTATTGGTTGTTGTGGGATTGATTATTTTCTTAGTAGTGTTTTGGGTATTGCTCTCAAAAATACCTTTGTTAAGAAAACCGGTTTCATTGCCATTGGACAGTTTTTTTACTACAATCATCAAATTATTCCAATCTCTTCCCGGTACTTTTGTTGTATTGGTAATGATAAGTTTATTCAAAAAGCCTTCGATATACAATATAATCATAGTCATTACTTTTTTGAAATGGCCAATCATAGCTAGATATATCAGAGCCGAAATGCTCAGGATAAAACAAGAACGGTTTATAGAGGCATCAAAAGCGTTGGGACTGTCTGATAATATTGTTATTTGGAGACATGCATTGCCACATGTCTTGACAGCAGTGATTGTGGCATTGTCATTTGGTTTTGCCGGTACCATATTATTGGAATCGACATTATCATTTTTAGGCATTGGATTACCCGTTGATCATGTGAGCTGGGGAAGTATATTGAGTGAAGCGAGAGCTGATTTTTCGGCTTGGTGGTTGGCGATTTTTCCCGGATTTGCCATTTTCCTGACGATATTGTTATTCAATTATATTGGAAATCTTATTTCGAAGAAAATTGGATAGAAGGGGACAATTATTGTTTGGATTATATCGAATAATTTTTTAAACGATATACAGCTATTTGAAATTAATATTGAATAAATGAGTCATTTTTGAGCTTATTTGATATTAAAATACTAATTTTACATTAGTGTTGTCTTAAATCAGTAGCAAAATGAAAAAGAAATGTCCTGAATGCGGAGAAGAATTCTTTGGAAGAGCAGATAAGAAATTTTGTTCATCAGAATGCCGTATTTCACATCACAATAATATGAATAAGGACAAAAACAATTTTATGAGAAATGTGAACCGGATTTTGAGAAAGAACAGAAAAATTCTTGCAGAACTTAATCCGGATGGCAAAATCACCATTCATAAAGACAAACTTTTATCAAAAGGATTTAATCTGAATTATTTTACGAGCGAATATATTACCAAAACGGGGAAAGTGTACAAATATGTTTATGATCAAGGCTATATGCCGATTGGTAATGATTTTTTTGTTTTGGTAATAAAGAAATCATATGTTGAATAATTATTAATCTTATGAAGTATGGGAAAAAACAAAGTGACACTCAGAAATCTCGAAATGTCGGATAAATATCGCTTAGCTGAGCTTATGAATAATAAAAACATATGGGATAATCTTCGCGATAGATTACCATTTCCTTATACGGTATCTGATGCTGAATTTTTCATAAATCTTACACAAAATGACGTTTCAATGGAGAATTTTGCAATTGAATACAATAAAGAGTTTTGTGGAGTTACCGGTCTTACCCTGCAAAATGATGTCTATAGAAAGTCAGCAGAAATAGGATATTGGGTCGGTGAACCCTACTGGGGTAAAGGCATCGCAACAAAAGCAGTGGGAATAATAACCAAATATGGATTTGAAAATTTTGACCTTGTCCGGATTTATTCAGGGGTTTTTGAGAAAAATATAGGTTCAATGAAAGTAATGGAGAAAAACGGATATAAAAAAGAAGCCATTTTCAAAAAAGCAATCATAAAGAATGATGAAATCTTGGATGAATACAGGTATTCTATTTTGAAAGAAGATTTTAAATCAGATTGATGGGAAGACTTAAAAACAAATTCTTCATAGCCTTATATCTAATGATTACCCTGATTGGGATTGGGATACTGGGGTACCATTATTTATCAAATTTCACTTGGGTAGATGCGATATACATGACTTTTATCACAGCTACAACTGTGGGTTTTGGTGAAGTGCAACCACTTGATGATATTGGAAAGATTTTTACTGTTTTATTGATACTGTTTAGTATAATAATCTATGGTTACGGAATTTCTATTATTACTGAATATTTGTTGAACAATCGACTATTTGAAAATTTAATACAAAAAAGAATGGAAAAGAAGGTATCAAAATTTAACAATCATATTATTTTAGTGGGATTTGGCAGGAATGGGAAGCAGGCGTTGAAAAAACTAAACAGCTATGATAAGCAAGTTGTAGTTATTGAGAAAAATGAATTGGAAGATAATATATTGGACAATAAAAAAGTTGTTTTCTGTAATGCTGATGCTACCAATGATGATGTTTTGATAAGAGCAGGGATAAAAAGAGCAAAATCACTTATCTCAACGCTTTCTTCAGATACCGATAATCTATTTGTTGTCCTCTCTGCAAAGCAACTGAATCCTGACATAGAAATTATCTGTAGAGCTTCCGATAGTTCAATCGCAAAAAAACTCAAGCTGGCAGGTGCTAAGAAGACGATTTTACCACATAAGATAGGGGGTGACTATATGGCTTCGCTATTGGTAACACCGGATTTAGTTGAATTTATGCAAAGGTTAGCGGTAGAAGATAGACACAGAAGGACCAATCTAGAAGAGATATCTTTTGATGATTGTCCCAAAAAATATCACAATAAATCAATATCAGATCTGAATTTAAGAAAAAGAACAGGGTGTACAATTATCGGATTCAAAACAAAAAGCGGAGACTACATCATCAATCCGGATCCCGAAACACAAATTGTCGAAGGTTCTAACCTCATTATACTTGGACAACCGGAACAGATAGAAAGATTGAATAAGATGTTTGATATCGTATAGTCGCGGTATATATGACAGAGCTGTAGAATCTGTTCTAAAGACTGAAAGCTTGTCACTAAGTCCAAGCACTTTCACTCTCCCCTTCTCCTTTTAAATACTATTCAAAAAAAATAGGATAAACTCAATAAAAGGAGAAGGGGGCTGGGGGGGCTGGGGCAGGGCTGGACAGTTCTGCAACACTTGCCCCTTAATCCCCTAAAGGGGAAATCCACACGCAATTTCAAGGCATTGATAAAGTGCGGGTTGATGCACCTCCTTTAGGAGGCTGGGAGGCGAGT
>JALVEE010000187.1 GCA_027008645.1 Saprospiraceae bacterium | reverse complement strand
GACAAGACAAGGGTCAAAGTCTTCAGTTTAAATTATTCTTGGATAGCCTTAAAAAAGGAGGTGGTGTCATCATTTCCTATGAAGAAATAATGAACACGTCCAAAGCAGCAATAGCGGCTATTGAGTCGTTGAAAAAGGGAGAGTGGGTTAAGGTTGAGTAAAAAGGGAGCTTTATATATTTATATTCCTGTTTTACTATTAGAATAAATTCAATATATGAATATGAAAAAATTAAAGCGTATAACATTTAATCCCAATATAATGGGGGGGTAAACCCTGTTTGAGAAATACACGTGTAACAGTTTCCACAATTGTGGGGTTGATAGCGGAAGGTCTTATTGATTTACCCGCCAATTTTTGCGTTTCAGATTTTATGAAATCAATGAAAGGTTCTTCTTCAAAATATATGAATGATAAAAAGATTATTAAACAGCATTTTGCCTGGCAAAGAGGATATGGTGCATATTCTGTTAGTGGTTCAAAAATTGATATTGTGAAAAAATATATTGAAAACCAAGATAAACACCATAGAAGAAAATCATTTACAGATGAATATGAAGATTGGAAAAAAGAATATGGCATATTTGATGATTAATTATAAAGTGCGCTGAAGCGCACTACAAAAATGGCGTGTTCTACATACACCCCCAAATAAATTTGGGGGCTATTCTAATGGAGCATTCCCAAACCTTATAGGGTCTATAAGGTATAGACATTCAAGATATAAGGGGTATGGATATCAATTCAAAAATGTGTGTTTCCTGTTATCCCCCAAGTAAATTGGGGAGCTATTCTGATGTTTAGGTGTCATGAAATTATTCACAGGAACATAAGATTAGCCCCTAACTTCAGTTAGGGGGTAATGGAATTAACACAAATTACGGGAAAAGTGCGCTTCAGCGTACTTTTTTATTGAAAAAATTGAAGAACAGATATTTTTTGGGTGACGCAATTGTAGGAACTATTTTTTTTCAGTAAATATTTTATTTTTCCATTTTGGTTGAAAAATTCACAAATTATCCCTTTTCTTTTATCATAGCAATGCAAAAACTTTTCCTTTATCTCAATACTATCCGCCACCTTAAACCGGTACAAATCCGGTACAGGATATACTATGCATTGAGAAAAAAAATAAGGAAAATCACGGGGTATAAGCTTAAAGAAAAAACATTTAACGGTAAAATCACGAAAGCCAAACTAATTCCGGGAATTGTAAACCCTGTAAGTTATTTGGGAAACAATGAATTTGAATTTTTGAATCAAAAGCACAGTTTTAAACGAAAAATAAATTGGGATTTTGACGGATTTGGAAAGCTTTGGACATACAATTTGAATTACTTTGAATATCTTCATCAAGACAAATTTGAAAAAGAAGAAGGGGTTAATTTAATTTACAATTTCATCAATAGTTTTAGGAATAATAGCACAGGCAAAGAACCGTTTCCTACATCATTAAGAATAAATAATTGGATAAAATTTCTGCTTCAAAACAATATTGAAGACCAAAAAATAATAGACAATCTATATACTCAAGCATATATTTTATATGATAATTTAGAGTATCATTTGATGGGAAATCATCTTTTAGAAAACGGTTTTTCGCTTTTGTATGCCGGAATATATTTTGATGATTCAAAATTAATATCAAAAGGCGAGGAAGTATTACTAGTCCAATTAGAGGAACAAATACTGGATGACGGAGCTCATTTTGAATTGAGTCCTATGTATCACCAATTGATGTTTTACAGGCTTTTGGATGTTCTTAATTTGGCATTGAATTCAAAATATCAGAATCAAAGCATTTTGGATTTGTTGCGACAAAAAGCAGGTTTGATGTATTCTTGGTTGGAAAATATCACATTTTCAAATGGAGATATTCCGCTTTTCAATGATAGTTCTCCGGATATAGCACCCTCTACTGGCGAACTTTTGAATTATGCCAAAATACTAAATGTTGTTGATAATTCTAAGCAATTAGGTGAAAGCGGGTATAGAAAATTCAAATCCGGCAGGTTTGAGTTGATTTTAGACATTGGTAAGATAGGACCGGATTATATCCCCGGACACGGGCATAATGATATGTTTAGTTTTATACTTTATATTGACAACAATCCGGTAATTGTTGATACGGGAACAACTGTTTATGGCGGAAATTTCGAAAGAAGATATCTGGAAAGATCCACGGCTTCACACAATAGTGTTCAAGTGGAAGATTATGAACAAGCAGAGATTTGGAGTGATTTCAGGGTCGCAAGAAGATCATATCCCAAAGTGGTTCTTGAGAAAGAAAACAAACTAATTGTTGAATACCTGCATTTTTCAAAAAAATACAAGCATAGAAGAGAATTTTACATTGAAGAAAACAAAATTGAGATAGAAGATATTATCAGTCCAATCTTAAAATCTGTTTCCCATTTTCACTTTGATGATAAAATCAATCCGGTTTTAACAGGCGATAAAATCGATTTTGAATATGGAACAATAGAATTTACAAATGGGGAAGCGCAAATTACCGATTATTACTTATCTAAAGGATTTAATAAAAGAGCGAAGTCAATAAAGGCAATAGTATCATTTGTGACTCTCTTGAAAACAATTATTACTTTAACCAAATAAAATATGAGTTATGTCAAAAAAAGTAAATAATCCCCACGACAAATTCTTTAAATCATTTATTTAGTGTTTGCCCGAAAACAGACAATTTTTGAAATTCTGATAATTTTTTGCTTAGATTTTGATTTTTTTGCAATGATTTGATGCCTTAGTATCAATCACTT
>JALVEE010000186.1 GCA_027008645.1 Saprospiraceae bacterium | reverse complement strand
TTCGAGTCTCTTATCGCCCACTTCTTTCTTGGCTTACCGGTTTTTGGTAAGCCTTTTTTTTTTACTTTTGTTTTCCATTATCTTTTCTACCCCCTCTTCTTACACCAACTAATTAACCTTAAACGTAATATCTCCTTCTTCCAAAAATCTTATTATCTGCTTTGCTGCTG
This sequence comes from Saprospiraceae bacterium, assembly GCA_027008645.1. Taxonomy (GTDB): domain Bacteria; phylum Bacteroidota; class Bacteroidia; order Chitinophagales; family Saprospiraceae; genus JADJGA01. Next base: position 27,935 of record JALVEE010000186.1, on the reverse strand, counting down.
CAACACCTGCATTGATATTTGCTTCCATTGTTTGAGCTCCCATCTTCTTTGGAGTAAAAAACACTCTATCTTTAAACCTGCGCTCAAAATCTTCTCTTCTATCGGGCGGAATATCTGAAATATATTTTATATCATCTCTTTCTGCCATCAATTTGAGCAATCCTTCTTCATCTATCACCTCTTTCCTAGCTGTATTTACCAATGTGCCTCCCTCGGGTAAATTCTTCAACAAATCGTAGTTGATTGAATTAATAGTGTGCTTATTTGCCGGAATATGTAGTGAAATATAGTCACATGAGCCATAAAGCTCTTCTACTGTGTCTATTGCTCCAACACTATCATTCTCTATACTTTCGTTTGCGACAAAAGGGTCATAAGCAAATACATCCATTCCAAATCCTTTGGCTATTCTGGCTACATTTTGTCCGACATTGCCATAAGCGTGAATGCCTATTTTTTTATCTTTTAATTCTGTTCCTGCTTTCGCTTGAAACTTATTTCGAGCAAGATAAACCATCATACCAAAAGCTAATTCGGCTACAGCATTGGAATTTTGTCCGGGAGTATTCATTACCACAACATCTTTAGCTCTTGCAGAATCCAAATCAACATTGTCATATCCTGCACCTGCTCTTACTACTATTTTAAGATTATTGGCAGCATTGAGAACCTCATTTGTTATCTTATCACTTCTTACTATCAATGCATCGACATCTTTAACTGCATCTAGCAATTGGTCGTTTGTCTCATATTTTTCCAAAAGCAAGAATTCATATCCCTTGTCTTCCACAATCGACTTTATTTTATTCACGGCCGCAGGAGCAAAGGGTTTAACTGTCGCAACTAATATTTTCATTATTATTTATTTTTATAATTATTCTTCATTAAATTTATTATACATTTTTCTCATAGTCTTGCATAGCTTTTACAAGAGCTTCAACACTTGCCTTAGGCAATGCATTATAGGTACTCGCTCTAAAGCCACCTACTGATCTATGTCCTTTTATACCTACTATATTTCTTTCTGCCGCCAATGCAAGGAATCCAGTATCCAAGTCTTTGTAATCCTCATTCATCACAAAAGTAATATTCATCAAAGATCTGTCTTCAGGATTTGCTACACCGGGCTTAAATAATTTATTTCTATCTATCTCATCATATAGCAAAGCAGCTTTCTCTTCATTAATTTTTTGCATAGCTTCCACTCCACCAAGCCCTTTTAACCACTTAAGTGTTTGAAGAGTTGAAAATATCGGCAAAACAGGTGGAGTATTAAACATCGACCCCTTAGCTATATGCGTACGATAATCTATCATTGTAGGAATAGCTCTGTCCACTTTCCCCAATATGTCTTCTTTGACTATTACGAAAGTAACCCCGGCAGGACCAAGATTCTTTTGTGCTCCACCATAGATTACAGAATACTTTGACACATCTACCGGTCTTGATAATATATCGGAAGACATATCAGCAACCAAAGGAACACCAAAATCAAAATCTTCCTTTATCTCTGTTCCCGCGATAGTATTATTGGTAGTTATATGCATATAATCTACATCTTTTGGCACATCAAACCCTTTTGGAATATAGCTAAATTTTTTGTCCGCAGATGAAGCTACTTCTATTGTCTCTCCAAATAATTTCGCTTCCTTAATAGCCTTGTTGGACCATGTCCCGGTATTTAAATACGCAGCTTTGGTTTGGAGCAAATTAAATGGAATCATATAGAATTGTGAGCTTGCCCCTCCCCCCAAAAACAAAACATGATAACCATCCGGAATTCCAAGTAATTCTTTAAAAAGATCTTGTGCTTCGTCCATTACAGATTGAAATTCCTTGCTTCTGTGAGAGATACTCATAAGTGAGACTCCGCTACCGTATAAATCGTCAATAGCCTCTTTTGTCTTTTCATAAACTACATCAGGTAATATCGACGGTCCGGCAAAAAAATTATGTTTTTTCATTTTATAAGTTTTTAAATATCCAATAAAAGCCTAAATAAACCCATTTTTCATACATGCAAAGCGGTCATTTAGTGTATCACAATAGCTCCATTTGCTATTTTGTCCAAAAATAATAAAGAAAATAGAATACCAATAATATATAGCAAATATAATTCTGTATTTATAATAATTCTGTATTTCTCTCTAAAAAAATCTACTCTACGGTTAATCGCTGGTCATAATAAACAACGGTAGCATTTGGAAATCTTTGTAAAATGGTCTCAATCTCTCGGTATTATAATACTTATCAACCTGAACTACCTTACTTGATTTTGAAATGACCTCAATAGGTACATGATCATATCTTCCATTTTTCAAAACAACCAATCTACCATGAATTCCTTTAAGTATCAAATCCAAAGCCATATTACCAAAAGCCATTGGCACTATACTGTCAATAGCATCGGGACTACCTGTACGCGTAAGATACCCCAACTTTTGATTGATTATATTTACTCTTCTTCCATTATTGTATTTTGGAGAAATCTCCTTTATTGCAGCAGAGACTTTTTCTCCGATTCCTCCCAATTTTGCATGACCATATGCATCCCTTTCCTCACTTTGGAACGTCATTTCCTCTTCGTGAGCAAATTGAGCTCCCTCCGATACTAAAACTATAGAATAACTACTTGGATTTCTTTTCCTGTCCTCAAGCAATAATTGTGTCAATATTTCAGGATCAAACTTATGTTCAGGAATAAGACACCTATTGGCAGCTCCCGCCATTGTGGGAAGCATTGCTGTATAGCCGGCATAACGTCCAAATACTTCAAGAACCATAACCCTTTCGTGTGAACCCGCAGAAGTACGCAAATCATTTGCCAATTTGATTGTTCTGGAAACACAGGTACTAAAACCTATACAGTAATCCGTTCCCGGGACATCATTGTCCATCGTTTTAGGAATTGCGATTACTTTCATACCTTTTTTATACAAATGCTCTGCATAGCTAAGCGTATCATCTCCACCAATGGCTATTAAATAATCAACTCCAAGCCATTCCAAATTTTTTAAGACTTCAGGAGTGAGATCATTCATGTCTTCTGTATATGAATCCTTAAGATGATCCGGCACATCTACTTTTGCCACAGCCAATGGTCTTGTTCTGGACGAATGCAAAAAAGTACCTCCGGTTCTCGCCGCTTTATTTACTACATTTTGGGAAAGCTCAACATAATTAAGTGAATTGTCTGATTTTTTATCCCTTACGATTTCCATTATTCCTTTCCAACCTCTTCTCAATCCAATTACAGAATATCCCTCTCTGATAGCTCTGATAGTTACCGCTCTAATTGCAGGGTTCAATCCGGGCACATCTCCTCCCCCTGTTAAAATTCCTATTACTCCTTTTGGTTTCTTTGCTCTAGCCATAATCAATTATTTTTATTATTTTTATTAAAATCATATTTCTACAAAATTCAAGCCAATTACTTTACTACAAATAATTTATTTGCAATTATTGGTTTATTTTTATAAATTCCATTTAACTGAATAAGATAAATACCTTGTTTTAACATTGATGTATTTATTTCCAATTCATTAATATTCTTATCACTAATAGTTTCGAGACGAGACAATCTCAACTCACCCAATAAATTAAAAATACTAACAGCAATTCTATGAATTCCGGGATTATTAAATCTGATCTTCAATGATTCAACTACGGGATTTGGATACAAAAACATATTCAAAGACTTTGCATCATATATATCATCTACACCGACTGCTTGGCATTCATCAGAAATATAATCATCGCAGTAAGTCCTGGAAGCCAAAGAACAATCCAAAACAAAAGGGTTGGGTTTATCATCTTGATATTTTGCTATTTCCCATGTCCTAAACCATTCCAATGAATCTACAGGATCTTGAAAATGCCAATCACATAGTGTCTTAACTTGTTTTTTGAAATAATTGGGATCTTCATTATCCGCTTCAGCTTTGTACATAGTATAAAAATACATCATTGCCCTGGCTACATTGCCTTTATGATCCTCACGAGGCTCAAAATACGTGTTTATATGCTCACTATATTCATCGATATGCTGTTGTGGTATTTTGTGAAGTATTATATTGTTATAGTACCAATCTTTGGTCTGATTGTCGTTAATTTCATTAAAAGGAAGACTTCCCCTATCCGAATTAACGTTGATTTTAGCCGGAAATAAATGGTGCATATCAGATTTCGGATTACCATCTTTGGCTCCTTTACTCCTTGGGTAAGTGTGCTCTGCATTTATCCCACTTGGCATACCGTTTTTATACAAATAATTTGACGGATCGACACCGGGGGGCAAATACAAACCATATCTCGTGTAAACACCATAGACTGTATCATTTTCATTATATATTTTACCATACAAAACATCCCTTGCTTCAGAATAATCCAAAACCTTTTTCGGTTTATACTTTTCCACAACTTTTGCTTTTAATTCATCTCCGGAAAGTCCTCTAAAAACGCTCTCAAACCGGAATTGCCCAAAACCAATTAATGAAAAACCGATAAATACCAAAATCAAAAAATGCTTTTTCATCTGTTTATTTTTTATGTAGATTTCATCTGTTAAAAATTTTTATTTTATAAAAAATTAATAAAAATTTATACTAAAAAACTAAATCCAAATTACCCAATTCACTTTTATAAAAAACGTAAGCAGTAAAGGTAATAAAATTCTTAAAAATACGAGTACACAAAGCAAAAAATAACTTTACATAATACCTTTTCTTTTTTATTTATCCTTCTTTGAAGAAGCTTGAAAACAAAATAATACTATCTGAGGATTCCCGCAAAGTACTGCTGAGGTCACGCAAAGGTACGCCAAGGCAGAATTATTTGCTTTTATGTCTTGGCGATACGTAGCGAAACCTTAGCTTCCACGGCGGGAAAATTAATGAAATAACTACGGATATTCACAAGAGCCTTACCTTTTCTAAATATAAAATAACTTTGTCTAAGTATGTAGTTATTTTTTGCGTCGCACACAAGCACAAATATTTTTTTGATTATTTTTTATTCAAATAAATATGTGATTAAATATTTTTACCTTATCTTTGCAATCCTTAATTTAAAAGGTCGGTTTGCCGAGTGGCTAGGCGACGGTCTGCAAAACCGTTTACACCAGTTCGAATCTGGTACCGACCTCAAAAAAGCCTTCTCTTTCCGGAAGGCTTTTTTTATGTCAAGACATAAAATAAAAATCCGGTTTATTGATTCAATATGGATACATGCTTTTAATTTACCCAACTTTTCAACTTAATCCCAAACTAAGGCTATCTAAGATAAATAATCAATATTTAACCCAAATTGTCTTGCTAAGCTTCAAAACTAAGTTTATCTTTGTAGCCGACTAAATCAAATAACATGTTTAAGTACGGTATAGATAAATTGACTGTTGACAAGGTAATGGCATTGGCTAACGGGGAATTGAAAGGAAAATTGACCGATGATGCGATAAATAAAATAAATTCATGCAGAGCCAAAGTAGAGACAATGGCAAATGGGAAGAAACCCGTTTACGGTATAAATACGGGCTTTGGCCCCTTGTGTGACGTTCAAATCACAGCAAAAGAGACAAACAAATTACAACATAATTTACTGATAACTCACGCTGTTGGAGTTGGTAAACCAATAGATAAAAAATTGTCAAAAATAATGATGATTTGCAAGGTTCACGCCTTGAGCCAAGGTTATTCGGGTATTAGATTAAAAGTGATTGAACGAATAATATTCTTTATAGAAAACAATATTTTACCGGTTGTCCCTGAACAAGGTTCTGTTGGTGCTTCAGGTGATTTGGCTCCTTTATCGCATCTGTTCCTTCCCCTTTTGGGAGAAGGCGAAATTTGGCAAGAAGATAGCATAGTCCCTGCAAAAAAAATACTAAAAAAATATAATCTCAGTGCAATAAAACTCAAAGCTAAAGAAGGATTGGCTCTTATAAACGGGACTCAATTTATTTTAGCCCATTCTATTACCGGATTGCACAAAATGGAATATTTATTGGAATTGGCTGATTTGGCAGGAGCTATGAGCATTGAGGGGTATCAAGGTAGTTCATCTCCTTTTAAGGCTCAATTGCATTCCATTCGACCATTCAAAGGCAATATGGAAGTGGCAAAACATATGAGATTCCTATTTTCAGGCTCTGAAAATATTGAATCTCATGAAAGTTGTTCAAGAGTTCAAGACCCCTACTCCATGAGGTGTATTCCTCAAGTGCACGGAGCGTCAAGAAATGCCTATTATCATTTAAAAGAACTGACAGAAATAGAAATGAATTCTGTTACAGACAATCCCATTGTTTTGAGTGAAACAGAAGCTATATCGGGAGGCAATTTTCACGGTCAACCTCTGGCAATGGTCTTGGACTACGGATCATTGGCTGCATCTGAATTAGGCAATATTTCTGATAGAAGATCATTTTTATTACTTGAGGGAAAATTCGGATTACCAAGGCTTTTGACTGAATCAGGTGGATTAAATTCAGGTTTTATGATTCCTCAATATACAACAGCAGCCTTAGTGACAGAAAACAAATCACTGTGTTTTCCGCCTTCGGCCGACAGTATTCCGACCTCATTGGGACAGGAAGACCACGTATCAATGGGAAGTATTTCAGGAAGAAAATTCAATCAAATATTAGACAATATCGAAAAAATCCTGGCTATAGAATTGATGTATGCAGCACAAGCAATTGAATTCAGAAGACCGCACAGATTCTCCGGTATAGTTGAAAAAAACTTTGCCATAATCAGGGAAAAAGTAGATAAACTTGAAGATGACAGGATACTAAAAGATGATATCAATGAAATGATAAAAATGGTGAAAAATAGAGCTTTTATCGTTAAATAACTATTTAAGATATTTATAAAAACATAAAAATATGACTTTCAAGGAACAAATACAACAGGGAATACCAAATACTCTGCCTCCTAAAAAAGAGTACCCAAAAGATGCTAACAGAGCACCAAAAAGAAAAGACATATTATCAAGTGATGAAAAAAAACTAGCTGTTAAAAATGCATTAAGATATTTCCCTAATGATTGGCACGAAGTCTTAGCTGAAGAGTTTGCTCAAGAGCTTAATGAATTCGGTAGAATATATATGTACAGGTTCAAACCTGACTACGAAATGTACGCCCGGCCGATTTCAGAATATCCTGCAAAGACCACACAAGCTGCTGCGATAATGGTAATGATTCAGAATAATCTTGATCCAAAGGTTGCACAACATCCTGAAGAATTGATAACCTATGGTGGTAATGGGGCTGTATTTCAAAATTGGGCTCAGTATTTATTGACTATGAAATATCTCTCAATGATGACCGATGAACAAACACTAAATATGTATTCAGGTCATCCAATGGGATTGTTTCCCTCTTCAAAAAATGCTCCCAGAGTCGTAGTTGCAAATGGTATGATGATACCTAATTACTCAAAGCCCGATGACTGGGAAAGATTTAATGCATTAGGTGTAACTCAATATGGACAAATGACTGCAGGTTCATTTATGTATATAGGCCCGCAAGGAATCGTTCACGGTACTACGATAACCGTGATGAATGCTTTCCGAAAAATTTTACCTAAAGGAGAAACTCCCGCAGGAAAAATATTTCTTACCGCCGGTCTTGGTGGTATGAGTGGTGCACAACCCAAAGCAGGGAATATTGCAGGATGCATCACAGTCGCTGCTGAAGTCAATCCCAAAGCAGCCAAAAAAAGATTCAAACAAGGTTGGGTAGATGTGTTAATCGAAGATATAGATGAGCTTACTTCGAGAGTAAAAAAAGCTCAAGAAAATAAAGAAGTGCTCTCTATCGCGTATATTGGAAATGTAGTGGAAGTTTGGGAACATTTTGATGAAAAAGATATTTTTGTGCATGTAGGATCAGATCAAACATCATTGCATATACCTTGGACAGGCGGTTATTATCCGGTAGGTGTATCTTATGAAGAATCAAATCGCCTCATACGTGAAAATCCACAGCTATTCAAAGAAAAAGTACAAAATAGCCTTAGAAGGCAAGTTGCCGCGATAAACAAACACACTGCTAAAGGAACTTATTTCTTTGACTACGGCAATGCTTTTTTGCTTGAATCTTCAAGAGCCGGGGCAGATATTATGGCAGAAAACGGAATCGATTTCAGATATAAATCCTATGTTCAAGATATTCTTGGACCGATGTGTTTTGATTATGGTTTTGGTCCGTTTCGCTGGGTTTGCACTTCAGGAAAACCGGAAGATTTGGACAAAACAGATAAAATTGCAGAAAATGTATTGAGTGAAATAATGAAAAATGCACCGGACGAAATAAGCCTTCAAATGCAAGATAATATCACTTGGATCAAGAATGCCAAAAAGAACAAAATGGTGGTTGGATCTCAAGCAAGAATTCTATATGCAGATGCCGAGGGAAGAATAAAAATAGCAAAGGCCTTTAACGATGCGGTGAAAAGCGGTGAAATCGGTCCTGTTGTCATAGGAAGAGACCATCACGATGTTAGTGGAACAGATTCTCCATATAGAGAAACCTCCAATATATATGACGGCAGTAAATTTACTGCTGATATGGCTATCCAAAATGTCATCGGAGATAGTTTTAGAGGTGCGACCTGGGTTTCTATCCACAATGGAGGTGGTGTCGGCTGGGGCGAAGTAATCAATGGAGGTTTTGGCATGGTACTGGATGGAACAGATGAAGCCGGTTCCAGATTAAAAAGTATGTTGTTTTATGATGTAAACAATGGAATTGCGAGAAGAAGTTGGGCAAGGAACAAGGAAGCATTATTTGCCATAAAAAGAGAAATGAAAAGAACTCCATCATTGAAAGTCACACTTCCTAATCTCGTAAATGATGAAATCCTAAATAATCTATTTTAATAAAAAGAATGAAAACATTATTCAAAAATATAAAAGAGCTAATCCAAGTAAGAACAAAGCCAATATCTTTTGTCGCAGGAAAAGAAATGAAAATATTACCGACAATCAAAGAGGCGTATTTACTTATTGAAAATGGTATTATCGCAGATTTTGGAGCAATGGATAGTATTCCACCGATTGAAGCAGATCAAGTGATAGATGCATCAGGCAAAATGATTTTACCTACTTGGTGTGATTCTCATACTCATATTGTATATGCAGGAAATAGAGAAGGCGAATTTGTGGACAGAATCAATGGGTTGACTTATGAAGAAATAGCAAAAAAAGGAGGTGGCATACTGAATTCTGCAAAGAAATTAAACGAATCATCTGAAGAAGAACTATATAATCAAAGTAAAAACCGACTTGAAGAGATAATGGCACTTGGTACAGGTGCTGTAGAAATAAAATCGGGATATGGGTTGTCTTACCAAGGCGAACTAAAAATGTTGAGAGTTATAAATAAACTTAAAAATAATTATCCCTTGGAAGTAAAAGCAACATTTCTCGGTGCTCATGCGATTCCCGCTGAATTCAAAAACGACAAGAAAGGTTATCTCAAAATGCTCGTCGAAGATTTAATGCCGGTAATAGCCGAAGAAAACCTTGCCGAATACGTGGATATTTTTTGTGAAACCGGATATTTTACGGTCGAGGACACTGAATTTATACTAAATGCAGGAAAAAAATACGGATTAAAACCCAAAATTCATGTCAATCAATTCACAGCCATTGGAGGAGTAAAAACAGGTGTCAAATACAATGCTCTAACTGTAGATCATTTGGAAGTGATGAATCAAGAAGATTTTGAGGCATTAAAAGGAACAAAGACGATGCCGGTAGCTTTGCCCGCTTGCTCATTCTTTCTAAGTATTCCTTATACACCCGGCAGAAAAATGATAGACGAGGGTTTACCTTTGGCTTTGGCAACAGATTACAATCCGGGCTCCACTCCTTCGGGAAATATGAACTTTGTCGTATCCACAGCCTGTATAAAAATGAAATTAACTCCTGAAGAAGCAATAAATGCAGCTACTATTAACGGTGCTTATGCTTTGGGACTGGAAAAAGAACTCGGTAGTATCACAAAAGGAAAAAAAGCAAATTTAATATTGACTAAACCCATTAATTCATACGGCTTTATCCCCTATTCTTTCGGAAATAACCAAATAGAAAGTGTTTATTTGAATGGGAACAAAATATAACTAATGGAAATAGAAGTTTGTGTAGAAAAAACAGAAACAGCCATAATTGCTAATCAATACGGGGCTACAAGAGTTGAACTGTGTAGTGCATTGGATTTGGGAGGACTGACACCATCAGCAGGATTGATAAAATCTTGTGTCGAAAAATGTGACTTGCAAGTTTTTGTTATGATAAGACCAAAACCAGGAGGATTTATTTACGATCATCATGATATTGATATTATGAAACAAGACATAAAAACCGCTGCTCAATCGGGAGCATCAGGAGTGGTTTTTGGATGCCTTACTACTGATTTCGTTATAGATATTGAACAAAACAAGGAACTTTTGGAATTAGCAAAATCATTTGGGCTGGGAGTAACTTTTCATAGAGCTTTTGACTTTACGAAGAATATGTCTCTAGCTTTTGAACAAATAATAGACTTAGGATTTGACAGGATATTGACTTCCGGAGGAAAGAAAACGGCTACCGAAGGTTTCGAACAAATAAATCATTTAATCAGTAAAAACAAGAATAGAATTGAAATAATGGCAGGAAGCGGTATTAATCCAAATAATTGCCGGAGATTTGCCGATATAGGTGTTGATGCTATTCACTTCACTGCAAGAAAAACAATAACGGATAAAAACTCATTGAATATGGGTAAAGAATACATTCCGGACGAAGAAAAAATCAAAAAGATAATAAAACTCACAAGCCATACCGTCTGAATTAAGCTGTAGAGAAGGAAAAGTCCTGAGTAGCGAAACGTACCAAGGGAATTTAGGATTATTCTCAATGTGTTGTTTATTCTATTTATTCGACAAGAGGCGAGGACACCTTTGCCTCGGAGAAATTAACCGGGAACCCGAAACCGGCAAACCCAAAACTTTCAAAATTTCCAATTATAAGCCGCTTTCAAAATCACTCCTTGCAGTCGTGCTTTCGAGTCCTATGTTTCCCTATCTTTATTCCATTCTTTCCCCTGCCAGATATCTTTCTCCTCTAAAAGTTTGTCAACTTTGGCTACGAATTCAAAATTTTTCATTCCTCCCCACTTAGGAGCTATGAGCATATTTTTTGGTGACTCGCTTATAAATCTCTCTAGGATGATATCGGGTCTAAGCAAAGAGATAAATTTGGTAATAAATTCAATATACTCATCTGCAGTGAATAAATCAAACATTTCGGGTGTAGTGACAATTTGTTTTGCCATTTCTGTTCCTTTCACTATTTGAAGTTGATGAAGTTTTAGTAAATTAATCGGTAACTTTGAAATCTCTACTGCGTGATTTAGCATTTCTTTTCTTGTCTCTCCGGGCAAGCCTATTATAAGATGTGCACCAAGCTCTATTCCTCTATTTTTCGATAATTCATAAGCTGCAATAGTATCTTTATATGTATGACATCTATTTGTAATTAACAGGCTTTTGTCTAGAGTGCTCTCCACTCCAAATTCAAGGGAAACATAGTAGTCTTTGGCAAGTTTTTCGAGGAAATCCAGTAATTCAGGACTAACGCAATCAGGTCTTGTGCCGATGACTAAACCAATAATATCAGGGTGGCTTACAGCCTCCGAATAAAGAGATTTCACCAAATCCAATTCCGCATAAGTATTGGTATAAGATTGAAAATATGCCAGATATCTCTGTGTTTTGTATTTGCTTGAGAAGAAAGCAATACCCTCATCCAACTGATTAGTAACACTTTTTTTTGGCTTGCAATACAATGGAGTATATGATCCGATATTGCAATATGTACAACCTCCTAACCCCTTTGTTCCATCTCTATTTGGACAGGAAAAACCGATATTTATGGATATCTTTTGGACTCTCTCACCAAAAGTGTTTTTTATATAAGTCGAATAATTATTGTACCTTTTCTCTCCTTTGTGTAGCATATTTATTTCATTGAGCACATAGTGTAAACTCATTTAAGTTGAAGATGTTTATGATTAAGACAAAAAAAGGAAATAGTTTCTTGCCTTTTCCATTACAACCTCATCCCCCGCCCCTTCTCCTTTTATTGAGTTTGTATTATTTTTTGAATGCCACTAAAAGGAGAAGGGGAGAGTGAGGGTACTTAATCGTTGGAATTAAATATTGGCATTTTTTAGGGTGATTTTGGTAAAGATTATTTTATGCTACCCCTAACTAAATTTTCAGCTTGATTCAATTTTATTCTATAAATAAATCTTCGAAAATACTCTGATGGCTTTTGGTAAACAAGATACTTCTACGGGAAATTTCCCATAAATCTCACCATCAGGCGACAAAACCTTTTGCTTCTTAGCATGTAGTTTAATAGATTTTGCGTGAATATAATCTACAAAAGGAGTATCTATATGAGATCCGTCGAATATCTTTGGAAAAGTTTTAAGCAAATTGATACGACTCAATTTATTCAATACTATCAAATCAAGTTTTCCATCATCGATTTTAGCCTTAGGAGCAATCAGATAATCTCCTCCGGTATATCTGGAATTTGAAATAATCACAAATACATTTTTCCATTTTTTCTCAATTCCATCAATGGTAATAAAAAGGTCAAATGGTTTAAGTTTTATAGTATTATATAAGACTCCAAGAGTGTAAGAAGTAGCCCCAAAAACTTTTAGCTTGGAGGCCGTTTGCGCAACATCCGTTATAAAGCCAAAACCCATCATATTGGCATAATAGAATGTATTCTTATCTGATTTTACTTGAGCAATATCTATCAATTTGGTTCTTCCCTCTGCAATTGTATCAATAAATGACTCCAATTTTGTTGCGCCATCAACCAAATCCCTAGATAAAGAATTTCCAGTACCAACAGGCAAAATACCAAAAGGAATATCAATCCGCTGTTCTAATTTCATATATGCATTCAATACATTAAAAAAACTTCCGTCTCCCCCTGCAACAACTAAACCATCGTATTCACTCAAATCATTTGATTTAAAAACATTAAAAATCCGAGAAGAGTCTTCCGTTAATTCAAATCTTGCATCAATAGATTTCTTTTGAAATAAGCTTTTAACTTTCGCTAACTTTTCTTTGGCTCTACCTCCACCTGCAAATTGATTATAAATACAAAGTACTTTCATTTATCGTTTTTATATTCAAAAATTGACAAATATAAATATAATATATCCAAATCATCTTTCTTTTTGAGGATTTTGGCATAAACAATATTTGAAATATTGAATATAAAGTAAAGTGTATTTGCCCTAATTTATGTGTATTTCATTTTTTCGCATAGTGTTTTAAATAATAATGCCAATCAAGACGACAGCACGTCTCCCTTCCCTTGCTAAGGGAAGGGCTGGGGATGGGTTCTGATATTGGCAATTTATCAACACGCCCAAATATCCAATGTTATTAATAATTATTTAAATAATAATTCACCACAATAGCTCTTAATTATTGTAAGCAAACAATAACCTCAATATTTGAGGAAAAATTGAATAGGGGAAGATTTTACAATGAATAGGGGAAGATTTTATAAAAACAGCTCTAAAATATAGAATTATATAAGAAAAGTGAAAGAATTTGAATATGACAGGGCACACTGAAAACGGTTGATTCAATATACAACTGCCAATTCGTGCAAAACCATATCATAGAAACAAAACTTTCTATGAATCATTTTCACACTAAAAACACAACTAAACGCCTAACCAACTTTCGTACTCCTCTTCCTTAGATTTATATCTGGATATAGAAGTATATTTCTTTTGGTCACTGTTCAAATGAAATAATTTAACAAAAAATTCAATTAATTTGCTCACGGGATAAAAATTTAAAATGTTCATGTTCAAAAAAAAATAATAAAAATCAAAATATACATCAAATACACCTCGATCTTGATTATATGTTCATATTAATTGCAAAAGTAATACGAAATTTAATTAAAATCAAATTTTTATGTCAATTTAACATATATTTTTTTTATAATATATAAATAAAAATCCAACTTCCTTCACAATTAATACATAAATTAAACTCAAAGTTAAGTTTTTTATTGATAAAAATCAATTTTTTTTTCGATTTTAACACAATAAATATGTAAATACTAATAAATTACAAATTAAACCAACTTCTTTATCTTCATGACACATTTTTTGACACAAAGGTTGGCGGATTTAGATATTTTTTTCTTAAAAATGTAAAAAAACAATATATTTCTTAACTTTAAATTAAATTTACACTAAAATCAAATAAAAAATATGATAAATCTTACTATTAAAAAGTCTAATCTAATCTTCAAAAGACCTGCCGGAACTTCAAGAGGGATACTAAAAACAAAACCTTCATATTTTTTACTACTTCACGACTCTCAAAACAAAAACAAAATTTCTATCGGTGAATGCGGTATATTACCGGGATTGAGCTTTGACGACAAACCGGGATATGAAAAAAAATTGGAGGAACTTAAATCAATCATCAACAGTTCACAAAAAGTCGATATAGATATAGATTTAGACAAGTGGCCTTCGATTAGATTTGGACTGGAGATGTTGGTCCAAGACTATCATTCCGCTTCCACAAAAGTATTATTTCCCACCACCTTTACAGAGGGACTTTATAATATACCAATCAATGGTCTGATTTGGATGGGCGAAAAACAATTTATGTTCAAGCAAATAAAAACAAAAATAGATGAGGGCTGGTCTTGTATAAAAATGAAAATTGGAGCAATTGACTTCAAAGAAGAACTGGAATTATTAAAATTCATCAGAACTCAATTCAAACCCTCTGAATTGGAATTGAGGGTTGATGCAAATGGCGCTTTTGCTCCTGAAAACGCTTTGGAAAAACTAAAATATTTGTCTGACTACAGCATTCATAGTATAGAACAACCTATCAAGGCTAAACAAATTGATAAAATGGCTGAATTATGCGATATATCCCCTATCCCAATCGCTCTTGATGAAGAACTGATTGGCATCTTTGATTACTTCAATAAAAAGGAGTTAATCAGGAAAATAAAGCCGCAATTTATCATTCTCAAACCAAGCTTGATTGGCGGTTGGAAAGCATCCTCAGAATGGATTCAAATAGCAAAAGAAAACGATGTGAAATATTGGGCTACCTCCGCACTAGAATCAAATATCGGACTTAATGCAATCGCACAATGGACTGCGACATTGGAAAAAGATTTAGTTCACGGATTGGGAACAGGGCAACTTTATACCAATAACTTTCAGTCACCATTAACAGCTTCAAAAGGCTTTTTGAGCTATCAGAAAGATAAAAATTGGTCTATTCAACTCTGAATTCACCCGAAAATCGACTAAATATTAAGAAAAATTATAATATAATCCTTAGCATATTGTTTTATTTATCAAATATGTTATAATTTTGCTCATTGAAGTTGTGCGCTTCATTAATTTAATCCAAAGTATTTAGAAATGAAAAAAACACTATATATTCTGTTTGGTTTCTTCTTGTTGTCCGGTTTCACACAAGCCCAAGTCACTTCGGTTTTTACAGATGAATTGGCTACTTACAAGCAAGCTAAAATTCATTATGAAAACAAAAATTTGGAGTTGGCCAGACAGCTGTTTCAAAAATATATCAGATCTCAAGACATGCTCGAAAAACACCACGATATCAATTATGTAGAATCCGAGCTGTATTTGATAAAAATAGCATTTGAATCCGGTCAGGATTATGGTGAAAATCTGGTTGATGAATTTGAAAAAAAATATTCCTCCCACGTTTTGCTAAACGATGCATATATTGCTCAAGGCAGGTATTATTTCAAAAAGAAAGATTATACCGCTGCAATATCGACTTATGAAAAAATAAATCTTGACGGACTTAATTTTTATACGGAAGATGAGGTAAAATTCAATCTTGCATACAGTTATTTTGTAAAAAAAGAATTCGAGAAAGCATCCGTTTTATTTAAAGATTTGAGTCTGACGGACAGGAAATACTATTATCCCTCACATTACTATTATGGCATTTGTCAATTCCTCAAAAACGATTTCGAGAGGGCTATTAACAGTTTTAATATCATACAAAATACGGAACAATACAAACAATACGTCCCCTATTACTTGGTCCAATTGTACTTCACTCAGGGCGACTACGACAAGACTATACAAGTAGGGGAAGAGAAACTCAAAATCAAAAACGTAACCAATTATTACAAGATAAATCACCTTATTGGTCAATCATATTTCTTAAAAAAGGACTATGCAAATGCACTACCCTACCTGGAAATATATGAAGCCAATACCGATAAAATGAGAGCGGAAGATTTCTATCAATTAGGATATATTTACCAACAATTGGGCAAATGCGACAAAGCTATTCCCGCTTTCAAAGAGATATCCAATCAAAAAAACGCAATGGGACAAAATGCAAATTATTATTTGGCTGATTGCTATTTCAAAACCGGAGATAAAGAATCTGCACGCACAGCTTTCAAAAATGCAAGCGAACTGGATTACAACAAGATGATTCAAGAAGAATCCCTGTTTAATTATGGAAAGTTATCAGCTGAAACAGGATATGACAGAGAAGCCATTAAATCCTTGTTATCAATACCAAAAAATTCACTGTATTATCTGGAGGCGCAAAATGTACTCAGAGATGTTTTTATCAATACCAAAGATTATAAAAAAGCGCAGGAAACACTTGAAGAATTGGACAATGTATCTTCTCAACTTTTTCAAGCATACCAAGCTGTGTCCTATTACAAAGCGCTTCAGGAAATAAATGATGGAAATTTAAAGGAAGCGGAAGAGGATTTGTACAAAGCAGAAAAAGTGAATAGAGATATCAATATCGCTATTAAAACCCATTATTGGCTTGCTGATTTACTATATCGCAGGGGTGAATATACCAAAAGCAATCAGTATATCGACAGATATTTTATAATGGCAAAAGGTGTAAAAATAGACGACGAACTTACAACTCCACCTTTTGGCAAGTACATTCAAGCCTATGATTATTACAAACTAAAAAACTACCCTGTTGCTGCCGGGAAATTTTTAGAAGCAATACAACTTTTTAAGAAACAAAAAATAAAAAACGAAGAACTTAAACAAAAACTCATCGCTGATTCTCACCTAAGAATAGCTGACGCGTATTTTTATAACAAACAATTGGACGAAGCATCGACACATTACGATTATGTAATCGATAAAAATGCAGCTAATTCAGCTTATGCTCTTTACCAAAAAGCTTTAATTGCAGGATTAAAAAACAAACCATTTGAGAAAATAACTATTTTGGAAGAGATTTTGGACAAATACAAAAACACTCCCGTCAGACCAAATGCTTTTTTAAGCTTGGGTAATACGTACAACGATTTGAAACAATACGAAAAAGCCTACGATGTATATCAAACCATTGTAAAAGAATTTCCAAATCAAACAAAACTTCAAAATGAAGCATATCTCAAAATGGGGTTGATAAGTTATAATAAAGGAAGTATCGATAATGCAATTGAAAAATACAAGTCTGTAATCAACAATAATGCCGATGCAGAATCTAAGCAAGAGGCGCTTACGGCTATCGAAGAGATTTATATCAATGATAAAAAAGATGCAGATGGCTATTTTGAATATGTGAAGACAGTACCGGGAGTCAAGATAGACGGATTATACAAAGATTCGCTCAATTTCACCACCGCAAAAGTCTATTTTGACCAAGATAGCATCGATAAAGCTATCGAATCCTTTGATAATTATCTCAATGTTTATAATCAGGGATATTATGCTTTGGATGCTCATTACTACAGAGCGGAGAGTTATTTGATGAAAAAGAAATATTCCAAGGCATTTAAAGACTTCAAATATATCATTGACCAAGGATTCAACTCATATTATGAACCGGCATTGTACAAAGCTGCTATCATTAGTTTCAATTACCTCAAAAATTATTCTCAAGCATTGAAATATTACAAAATACTCGATGGACTAGTGAAAGACGAAAACAAAAGATACGATGTCCAATTGGGTGCAATGAGAAGTGCATTCAGGATAAATAATTTTGCCAATGTACAAAAATATGGCTCAAAAATACTCAATAATGCGCTCACGACACCAAAAGAAAGATCTGCTGCACACTATTATATCGGAAAAGTAGCCGAAGCTAATAAAAAATACGATACCGCTCTTAGACATCTCAACAAAGTTATAAATCAAAATAGAAATAGCAATTGGGCCGCAGAAGCGCGCTATCTGATTTCAAAAATATACTATCACAGAAATGAATTGTCTTTGGCAAAAAAAATGATTCAAGATGCAAATGTAAAAAACAGTGCTTATCCTTATTGGGTCGCAAAAGGACTGATACTGATGTCAGATATTTTTGTTGCTAAAAAAGATTTATTCAATGCAAGGGCGGCTCTGGAGGCTGTTTTGGAAAATTACAAAGAAGATAAAAGCATCATCAAAGAAGTCAATTCTAAACTGGAAACTTTGACTAAACTTGAAGAAAAAACCAGTAGGGTCGAAAAAGATAATGCCGATGGCACATTAAAACTCGATACGATAAGTAACAGTAATAAATAATAAATTCCATACGATGAAATACACATATATATTAATAAGTTTAATCCTGGTTTTTGGAACGTCAACACTGATTGCCCAAGAAGACAATGTCAAATTTGACGATGTCAAGGTATTCAAGGAGTATTCTGCACAACTCGGTGATTTTGATAAAATCAATATTGAACCGATATTACCGGTTTTTGACCTTAGCAGCAGAAAATACAAATACAGCGTGAGAGCTATCCCTATGAAATTGGACTACGAAAAACCCAAAATCAGACCTTTGGCTCTTCCGGAACCAAAACCTGTTCATCTGAATAAGTATTTGGTAAAATTCGGCTATGGATATCCCAAGTTTCTCAATGCAGAACTATCAGTTGGATACAAATCCGGAAATATGAATTCAAATATAGACTTCAATCATCTTTCAATAGACAATACCGCAAAAATTAACGACCAAAAAAATTCCATTACTAAATTGGATTTTAACTTTTTCAATAGAAAAAACGAAATGGATTTGGAATATGGTTTAAGCGGTAGCATTGATGTCAGATATTATAACCTTTATGCTGTCGATGGATATGCCCTAGCTCATGCTAAAAGAAGATTAAACAGGGGAGATTTCAGCGCTGCGTTTAAAAAAGAAGAGTTGATTTCAAACTTAGGTAATAAGACTGAACTTTCATATCAATTTATTCAATTAAATACCGGTAAAATATTAGAAAATATATTCACTATAAAAAACACAAGTGAGTATGATTTTACCGAAAACACATCACTTAATTTACCGGTAACAGCACAGACTTTGGCAGGAACAAAAACCTATGAATTACAAGCAAAACCTTTTATTCAATACAGTACAAGACTAATCAATATAAAGGCAGGAGGAGATATTGGAAAGACTCAAGACCTGGATTTTATTTATCCTTATGCTGAAATATCATCAAATCTATTTGACAATTTTATAGAGATATTTGCTAGTGTTGACAATCAAATATTCAATAATACCGATTATATAAAATCACAGATCAATCCTTTTATGAATTTCAATGAGGACTCAATCGCGACATCGGTTTACAATAATTATTCTGTAGGAGTAAGAAATAGTCTTGAGGGAGCAAAATTGGAGTTTTTGGCAACTTACCAAAAAATAAAAAACAAGCTGTTTTTTGTACCTGATTATAGAGAATTCAATAGCATATATGACAGTGGAAAAAACATTAAACTTCAAGTAAATCTGGCGTATAAGATACTACCTCAGTTGGAAATCACGGGAAATGTGACAAATAATATCTTCACTATGGACAAAATAGCAAAACCTTGGCATACTCCCGCTCTAACTGCTAATTTCACAACTAAAACCGAATTATTGAATAAAAAGTTATTGATACAAGGCGAACTATTTTTTGCTTCACAGTCTTGGTATCAGGATTTTGATAAAAACAAAAAAAAGCTGCCAAGTCTTTTTGACATCAGTTCAAAAGCAGGATATAAATTTCATAAATCTTCCAGCATTTTTGTAGAAGTCAATAATATATTTGCACAAAATTATCAAAGGTGGTATCAATACCCTAGCTATGGAATAAATTTTCTGGCAGGAATGGAGTTGAGATTTTGAAAAAATGAAATACAGCTATACTAAATAATACCAAAATAGTGTTACATTTGCGTATTCAATAACAAACTACTATGGGGCAAGAGTCAAAATTTTCATTTAAAGAGTTGTTTTTATTTATTTTTAGCAAGACATTTTTAAAGCATCTTGGATTGTTGGTTTTATTCTTTGCTGTGGTGATTACAGGAGTACTTTGGTGGCTGGATATCTATACCAATCACGGGCAAAAGTTGGTTCTTCCCGATTATATCGAAACCAAGGTTGACAAAGCGGCAAAAGACGCAAAAGAAAGAAAATTCTTGATTGTAGTCGATGACTCTACTCATATAGTCGGTAAACCCGGAGGAATTATCATCGCACAAAATCCAAAACCGGGTTCAAAAGTAAAGGAAAACAGAAAAATATATGTCACCGTTACAAAATACAATCCGGACAAAATAAAAATCAAGGACTTGCCATCTCTCTACGGTCGAAACTACGAAGCTAAACAACGGGAATTGGCTATGTTGAAGATAAAATCCAAAATCAAAGGCTATAAATACGATATAAGTTCTCCTAACAATATCCTTGAGGTTTTTTACAAAGGCAAATCCATTATTTCTAAAGCAGGAAAACAAAAAGACCTTGAAATAGAAAAAGGCGCTACTCTTGAGTTTATTTTGAGCCGTAAATCAGGTGGAACAACTGATTTACCAAAATTGCGCTGTATGACTTTGGAACAAGCCATATTCTTAATCGAATCCAGAAACTTGAATATCGGCTTAATCAGAAAAAACGGTCAAATTGTTTCCGATACTGAAACCGGTTTTGTTACCAAGCAGATACCTGCTGCGATTGATGATATCCCAATGGGCACAACAGTTGATTTGTATATCAGCGAAGATCTGCCAGAGGGCTGTAATTAATGTCTGCAAGCAATAAGTATATTTAAAGCTTTGTGTCTTCTCTGAGTTTCTTTGTGTATTAAATTATTGAGACATATGCTATTACACAGAGAACCACAGAGAAAACCACAGAGAACCACAGAGAAAAAAACTTTGTGCCTCTTTGTGTCTGCTCTGTGCTCTTTGTGTAACAAAAAATATGATTTCCTACAATTCAATAGATATTGAACTATACTGGATATGACTCTCCCTTCTCTTGCCAAGGGAAGGGCTGGGGATGGGTTCTTACATTAGGATTACCTCATCCTCTGCCGTACAGCTTCATAGATTGTGACAGCAACCGAGACAGAAACATTTAGCGAATCCACTATCCCTGTCATTGGAATTGTAAATATTCTCTCTTTTGCTTTTAACCAAAAAGGAGTTAATCCTTGAGACTCTGTTCCAAAAATCAAGGCTATTTTTCCCGTTAAATCAATACTATACAAATTATTATAGGCTGGCAAAGCCGCAGCATAATACTCAATGGCATTTTGATTAAACCAAGAGTGCAATTCAGCATTTCCTGTCACCACTACAGGAACAGTAAAGGCAGCTCCAATACTTGATCTGATAACATTGGGGTGATACTGGTCAACTTTGGATTCTGTCAGTATCACAGCTGTCACTCCAGCAGCATCGGCAGTACGAAGCACCGCCCCCAAATTACCAGGTTTCTCTACCGACTCCAAGACGATATACAAGCCCTCATCATCGGAAGAAAAATCTTCAAGCGAATATATTTTCTTTTTAAATACGGCTAAAACCCCTTCGGTATTATCCCTATATGCAACTTTCTCATAAACCTTTTTGTCCAATTCATAGAGCTCTACACTTTTATTTTTACCGGTCAAAAAAAGTGTAATATTGGATTTGAAAATTTCCGGACAATAATAAAGGGATACAATTTCAAATCCTGAATTAATCCCCCTAGAGACTTCCTTTACTCCTTCAGCAATGAAAATATCAGAAGCTTTGCGCTCCCTGCTTTTATATAGTTTTCTGAGTTGTAATACTTTTTTGTTGTGGACACTACTTATATGCATTATTCCAATAGCTTAGCTTTCATTGAAGCGAATTCCTCATCGGTGATAATACCGGATTCTTTGAGTTGACCCAATTCTTTGAGCTTTGAAATCATTTCATCCGTAGTTTTGAGTTTATCTTTTTTCTCTTCCACTTCTTTTACTATCGCCTCCTTTTTCTCTTGATCCTTGCTAAAATCTTCAGCTATTTCTTTACCTTTTTCAAATTTATCCGTGTACATTTTTTTCAAGGAATTCAAATCTACATCAAGGAATGTCCCTCCTGTCTCAAAATGCTTTTTGAAAGCATAACCTATGCCATAGGTAGAAGCTCCTGACAAAACTGCTATGGCTACACCTCCGAGATAAGAGCCGATAACCGGTATGAATTTAATGGCTCTGGACGCACCTGCTTTTGCCAACCCTGCAGTAGTAAGTGATGTGATTATTGCTTTACCTTCAGACTCTTTGAAATCCACATCATAAATCTTTGCCAATTGCCTAATCATATCAAGCTGTATATAACTGATTGCCGCAAAATCAAGCAATGGAATCGGGATAAAACCAGCTCCCATAGACCAAATCATATGGTTTTTTATAATTAATTCCGAACTGTCATTTCTAATATTATCTGTTTCTTGCATAAAATTATCTGTTTATTCTAATTACAAATATTTCTTTAAAAAAGTTCAAAATCTGACATCAGTTTTCCAATAAGTTCTCAACCATCATCACGTTTTCGTAATTTGCGCCTCCATCTAACAATGTAAACCTCCATCTGGGTTTACTCACTATTTCAAATTCATTTAACCCGTCCTCAAGTTTATGGCATTTGATAGTCATCCTCTCTCCCCAAGATATTCCTGTCATATTGGAGTCCAATTCTATTCCCCCATCAATCTTTTTTATCTTGTGCCTTTCAAAAAAAAAAGCCTTCTTAATTTTCTCCAATAAGTTATCCAAAGACATTTTTGATCTTACTACTTTTTTGTTTACCAATTTAATTTTTTTATCCTCCAATCCTCTTTTCTTCAATTCCCATCTATTAGTTGATACTACAAACAGAGATAATACCCCTCCAAATATTACAATTTCTGAAATAAATTTCCATATATGAAAATCAAACCCAAATAAAAAATCAGTAATAGAATTCGTTATAGCAAATCCTAATCCTCCAACCAAGAAAACCTTTATAAAATCTTTATAAACCTGGTTCATCATTCGCTATTTTTTATTATAAAATCATATATTTCATCTGTATTTTTTGCGTCAAAAACATTCCATTTTCCCTTATTTCTAAACCAAGTCATTTGCCTTTTGGCATATCTTCTCGTATTTTGCTTCAATAAGTCTATTGCTTCTTCTTTTGTAATATCCCCGTCAAAATATTTAAACAACTCCTTATAACCCACAGTTTGCAATGCTTTCAAATGCTTAAACTGATACAAATCCCCGGCTTCCTCTTCCAACCCCTCAATCAACATATCATCTACCCTGTCATTAATTCTTTGGTAAAGGACTTCCCTTGGCGTATCCAATAATATCTTGATAGGTTCAAACTCTCGTTTAGGTCTTGTTTTATCCAAAAAAGATGAATATGGCGAACCGCTTTGCCTATATACAGACAAAGCCCTTATCAATCTATGAGCATTGTTTTTATCAACCGAATCATAATAATCAAAATCTACTTCCTTAAGTTCATTTTGCAAATGCTCTATTCCTTTTTCTTGATACTCCTCATTCAATTTAAGTTTCACCTCTTCATCTACATCCGGAAATTTATCCAAACCATACAGTACCGCATTGATATAAAGACCTGTTCCTCCGACCAAAATCGCATATTCATTTTTTTGATAATATTTCTCTAAAAACCCCAAAACTTCTCGTTCATAAATGCCCACATCATATTTTTCTTTTATTGAAACATTACCAATAAAATGATGAGGAACTCCTTGCATTTCATTTATAGTGGGTTTTGCCGTACCGATAGACATCTCTTTATAAACCTGTCTGCTATCGGCAGAAATAATCTCTGCTTTAAGTTTTTTTGCCAGCTCAATTGCCAAAGATGTTTTACCGGAAGCTGTTGGTCCGGCAATCACAATTAATAATTTTTTATGCTTATCTTTATTCAAATCAATATAATTATTCTATTTTAGCCGAAACTAATAATTGAATCAACTACTATAACGCAAAATTCATTCGAGTGTGACCTAAGTAGTTTGTTTTTTTGTCTGCAAGAAAATAGACAACTTTAGCCCCGGCTATATTTAGTGTATTTGGGACAAGTTTGGTGTGTTTTCCAGCATACATTAAATTAATTGTAAATATAAATATAAAAACTGAAATACTACAAAATTTATGATTTATAAATTTCTAAAATGGTATGCGATATTGGGATTAAAGTTTTATTACAAAAACATTTTTATTCAATACGACCCTGAATTGCCGGGAAAATATCCGGTAATCTACGCTTCCAATCATCCGGCAGGCTTTTATGAATCATTGTTATTTGCAACCATATCAAAATACGCCCCAATATTTTTAGTCCGTTCTGATTACGTCACAATCAAAGGTCTAATGTGGATATTCAGAATTTTGAAATTATACCCTATTTACAGGCAAAAGGAGGGATTGAAAAATGTTAGTAAAAATAATGAAGTATTCCGCTCTCTATACAAAGAACTCGAAAACCATACTCCCGTTTGTATTTACCCTGAAGGAACAACCAAATTCAATTTCAGGATAAGACCGATAAAAAAAGGGATTTCAAGATTGGCACTCGGAGCTAAAAAATACGGTTTGCAGGATATTCAGATTTTGCCAATCGCCTTTAACTATGTTGAACCTGCCAAATTTCGATCCGATATATTCATCCTTTCAGGTAGCTCTATGGATTTATTTGATTTTAATGATGAGGATTTGGACAATCCGGCTTCTTTAAGAAAATTGACTATCGAAATAGAAGAGCAAATGAGAAAGGTTGCTATTGATTTAAAAACGCCGGAGCAACATAATTTATTTAAACAGCTACAACTTCTTATAGTCAATAATTCCATTGCCGGTAGTAATCAAAAACCATATGTAAGAAATAGTGAGATACCAAAAAAAATAAAAAATCTATCCAATCTCATCAAGGACTTAGACGATAAGAGCCTATCCATTCTTGAAAATAAATCAAATGAGTATTTTGAACAATTGAGCAGTATCAAATCAAACGACAAAGCTGTAACAAATCATAAAAATACTTTTGTTAATTCAATTAAAATATTCCTGGGCTATCCATTGTACATTATTGGTATAATCGTAAATGCCATACCCGTTTTATTTGCATTAAATATACGAAAAAACAAGATAAAACAATATGAATACAAAGCAGTAGTCACGGTATTAATCGCCCAATTCGCTTATATTTTGTATTTTATCATATTGATACTATTATCAACAATTCTTTTTTCTACAAAGGGATTAATCGTTGTTATTTTTCCCTTTTTGGCTTGGTTTTCCTTGAAATACTACGACTTTAAACACGATTATTTCGCTACAAAAAATTTCCACAATTCATCCAAAAAGGAAAAACTTCGAGAGCTTAGGAAAGAGATAGAGAATTTAGCTTCTACCTGCATAGGATTTAGCTTTGTAATTTTTAATTTATTCGACATTTGGACATAGGTACAAATAAAAAAAACTACCTGCAGAACTTTTACTACAGATAGTTTCACGAATTAACTATTCCAAATTATTAATCAAATTAAACGTTTCTTTTAGATATGTTTCACTACTATATGTCTTTTTTGACTAAAAGGTCACCTCTAATAAGAATGTTTTTTTAGATTTTTTTTCTCCAAAGGATAAATAAGCGGATTAATTTGATAAGTGGAGGGGTCTATGCAAACAAAAAAAATAACATTAAATAAAATAAAATGAAATACACTTATCACAACCAAGCAGCGTTTATAAGTGTAAATGTATCTATATAGTGTCTGCAAGAAAGCACATCAAATTTTAAATTGATTCTTATTGTCATCTTTTGACTTTTTCAAAAGTGATTGATGCAATGACATCAAACCATTGCAAAAAAATCAAAATATGAGTAATAATTATCTGAATTTAAAAAATTGTCTGTTTTCGTGCAAACACTATTGCTCTGCGCAAGAAATAAGTATGCATATTAGACGCAGTAATTTTTTATTTAGACAAGGCGAAGGTTCTCGTGAATAGCCGTAGCTATTTGCGGGGTTCTTCAACGAAGTATAAATAAAAAAGAACAAGTATATATGTATAGTTATTTTCTGCGCAGAGCACTATATACTCGACAGGCTAATAGTTGCCTGTCTGTGTTAAATATTGTTATATTTTTAAAAAATCTTTTAATTTTTTATACAATAATTAAAATAAATACTATTTTTAAACTTTCAAATTTCACAGTTATAAACGAGACCGTGTTATTTTTGGAATTATGGCTCTGATAATAAATACTTAAAATATGAAGATTTTAAAACAAACATTGATTTTATTTGCTTTAGTTTTGGTTAGTTTGGGACTAAAAGCACAAGACATTCATTTTACACAATTTTACATGTCACCATTGAATCTTAATCCGGCGATGACAGGAGTTTCCAATTGTACTTCAAGAGTGATTGGAAATTTTAGAAACCAATGGGCGCCTGTACTTAAATCGAATGCATATAATACTTTTTCACTTTCTTACGATCAAAAAATGCCTGTAGGCAGATATGATTATTTTGGTATTGGAGGTGCGTTTTGGGGTGATATTGCAGGTGTGCACAATTTTGGAACAATGACCGGTAAAATATCATTTTCATATTCAAAAAAAATGGGCGGATATCGTAAAAAAGCTAGTTTCTTGGTTATCGGTGCCGAAGGAGGACTATCCAGGAGAGGACTAAGTACTGAGAACTTTAAGTTCCCTGACCCAAACAACGGACAACTTGAGGTTATAGATAACCCTAATTTCTTCTTTGGTGATTTATCTGCCGGAATTTTATGGTTTACCATGTTCAACGAGTATTCCAATTTTTATATCGGAGCAGCATTTAATCACTTGAATCAAGCAAACCAAGCTTTCAAGAGATCTGTTGTTGATTCTCTTACAGGAACTGTAATCAGATCTATAGACGATGTAAATGGGCTATATTCAAAATTTACATTCCACGGTGGTGGTCAATTTGAGATACAACCTAAGATAAGTATTTTACCTTATTTTGTGGTATTTGTTCAAGGTCCATATCTACAAATTAACGCAGGTACAAGTATGAGATTCGCTTTGGGTAATAGTAGAAAAAACAAACAGGCATTTCAAGTAGGTGCTTGGTATAGATTGGGCAATCAATATGAAGGCAAACTTTATAGCGATGCTGTCATCATCACAACCAGATTTGATTATCAAAATCTTGGTTTCGGCTTGAGCTATGATGTAAATATCTCAGAACTCAGAAATGCATCATCAGCAAATAATTCTCTGGAATTATCTGTGATATATAATATATGTGGTAATGAACACAGAGGTGTTTATTGTCCTAAGTTTTAATACTTGGCTTTACCTCAGCAAAGAATAAAAAAAAGCATCAGTTTAATCACCGGTGCTTTTTTTCTTCATAAAAACACTATTTAGATTTAATCCTAATATAAATACAAAAATATGAAAAGAAGAAAATTACTAAAATCAATCGGTGCGCTGGGGGTGATAGGCATAGGAAGCACTTTGTTATCTGCATGCAACGAAGATAGCAAAAAGAACTCTAAGCAAGAAAAG
>JALVEE010000185.1 GCA_027008645.1 Saprospiraceae bacterium | reverse complement strand
AAATTCAACTGAATTTGACGCTAAAACAGCTTATCCAGTAATCGATCTTATGGAAAATCAAGTAAATCTGGTCAACAAAGGTGGTACTATGAGACTTGGCAGTTATGACTGTATTCTTAAAAAAGACTCAAAAATAGCGGATATTTACGGTAAAATACACATAGAAGAAAGGCATAGGCATAGATATGAAGTTAATAATAAATTTCTCAACCAATTTGAAGAAAACGGTTTTTTTGCCACAGGAAGAAACCCTAAATCCAATTTGGTAGAAGTGATGGAATTGAGTAATCACCCGTTTTTTATCGGAGTCCAATATCACCCCGAATACAAAAGCAGGGTTATCGCTCCACACCCGTTGTTTGTGTCATTTATAAAATCAGCGGTAGATTTTAAAAACAAAAAATAAAAAATATGGGCTTTATTATGTTATATGTCACACATCAAAGTAATGATGAAGCCAAAAAGATAGGAAACTACCTCTTAGATAAAAAATTGATAGCTTGCGCAAACTACTTCCCAATTGAGGCTGCATATTGGTGGAACGGTGCAATCGAATCGGATGATGAAATAGTGTCTCTTTTGAAAACCCGAAAAGAAAACTGGGAAAAAGTAAGAGATGTGATCGAAAAAATACATCCTTATGATGTGCCTTGCATCATCAAAATAGAACTTGAAGCAAATGAAAAATATGAGCAATGGATACTCGATTCCACAAAATAAAAAAACAATATGCCTATTTATACCCATAAATCGGGAATAAATGCGACCTTTGCGGTTTTTTATGTCGATATGTTTACCAATTGGTGTCTGAGTGAAAATATATTTAGTGCAAAATTGCCTATTTTCGTACCAACACTAAACACATTCACTTAATCGGCTTTATCATTAAAATCATAATATGAATTCATTCGAAGAAATCGGATTAAATGAAGAAATTCTCAATGCGATAAAAGAGCTTGGGTATGAGACTCCAACACCAATCCAAGCGAAAACAATCCCACATCTATTAGCCTCAGACCAAGACATAATGGCTTTAGCTCAAACAGGAACAGGCAAAACAGCAGCTTTCGGGCTTCCGTCAATCCAAAATACTGATACCTCTGACAAAAGCACACAAACATTGATACTTAGCCCTACAAGAGAACTTTGCATTCAAATCGCTAAGGATATCGAAAGTTATGCCAAGCATTCAAAAGGTCTAAATGTAGTCGCTGTATATGGTGGTTCCAGTATCGAAAACCAAATAAGAGCCCTGAAAAAAGGTGCACAAATAGTTGTCGGAACTCCCGGAAGAACCAAGGATTTGCTAAATCGAAAAAAACTTTCATTTGATAGTGTGGAAAGAGTTATCCTTGATGAAGCAGATGAAATGCTAAATATGGGATTCAAAGACGAACTTGATGCAATCCTTGAAAAAACACCCGACACCAAACAGACATTGCTTTTCTCAGCAACTATGTCCAAAGAAATAAGACGTATTGCCAATAAATATATGCATAACCCGATAGAACTATCGGTAGAAAGAACAAATATCGGAGCAAAAAATGTAAAACATATAAATTACACAGTATTAGCTAAAGATAAATACGAAGTACTGAAAAGGATAGCTGATATCAATCCTGATATTTATGGGATAATCTTTTGCAGAACAAGAAGAGAAACCAAAGAAATAGCAAACAAGTTTATGCATGACGGATACAATTCGGATGCATTGCACGGTGACCTCTCACAGGCCCAAAGAGACGAGGTAATGAACAGATTCAGAAAAAGACAACTTCAAATACTTGTCGCAACTGACGTAGCAGCGAGAGGATTGGATATAAATGATTTGACACATGTTATCAACTACAATCTGCCGGACGATAATGAGGTGTATATACACAGAAGCGGAAGAACAGGTAGAGCGGGAAAAAGCGGTACGTCCATCATCATATCAAACACCAGAGAGAGAAGAAAAATCGGTGATATCGAAAGAAAATTCAATCTCTCATTTGAAGATGCAAATGTCCCGACAGGAAAAGATATTTGTACAGTCCAATTGTATTCATTAATCGATAAAATACAAAAAATAGAGGTTGATGAGGAACAAATAGCCCCTTTCTTACCGGCAATATACGAGAAACTTGAGACTCTGAGCAGGGAAGATTTAATAAAACATTTTGTTTCAGCAGAATTCAATAGGTTTTTGGCTTATTACAAAAATGCAAGAGACATCAATACCAAAGGTAGAGGTTCAAAAGATAGTTCTCAAGGCGAAAGACGAAGTAGAAAAGAAAGACGTGCCGAATCAAACCTCTCCAGATTATATATCAATGCAGGTAGTAAAACAGGACTTAATCCTGCTAGATTAATCGGACTAATCAACAATGCCCTGGATTCCGGTGATGCCAATATAGGGGAAATAGAAATTTTGGGTAAGTTCTCATTTTTCGAAATCGATACAGATGTTGTAGAGACATTGATAAAGCAACTTACAGGCCAAAAGTTTGAGGGTATATCATTAGTCATACAAGTATCAAACGAAAAGCCTAAGTACAAAGGCAAAAAGAAAAAATCATCAAGAAGAAGTAAGTATCGTTCGGATAGAAGTGAGAGTAGAGGATATGGAAGAAGAAGTAGCAAAAGTGGTAATAAGAGAAGCGGCAAAAGCAGAAGAAGTAAAAAAAGATAAACTTATTTTGAAATGCGTAAACTAAAATTAAAAGAGTTAAACAGGATTAGTGTTGACCAATTCAAGACAAAAAAGAAACTCCCTATTGTTTTGGTTATAGACAATATCAGGTCTGCCATGAATGTAGGTTCTTTTTTTAGGACAGCTGATGCTTTTGCCTTGGAAAAAATATGCATTTGTGGTATTTCAGCCACTCCACCTCATAAAGAAATCAACAAAACTGCGATTGGAGCTACTGATTCTATGGATTGGGAATACTATAAAACAACCCGTGATTGCTTATTAGCACTTAAAGAACAAGGATATGTTATTACCGGTATTGAACAAACCGATAGCTCGGTCATGCTTGATTCTTATTCACCTCAACCGGATAAAAAACATGCCCTTATTTTCGGAAATGAAGTCAATGGTATTAGTGATGATATTCTGGATTTGCTGGATTTATCAGTTGAAATCCCACAATTCGGCACAAAGCATTCTTTTAATGTAGCTGTAAGCGGTGGAATAGTGCTTTGGCATTACTATATTCAAACAAAAAAATATTTTATAGCTTGATTGTATCGTTTATGTTTACTATATTCTTAAACCCCTTAGATATCAGTAGTGAAGTAGCTACCAGTGATAAATATCCCGAATTGCAATGCAAAAAATATTCATTATCTTTATCAAGCAAATGAATGTTTGAATAAATGTCTTCCAAGGGAAAACTTGTTGCACTTTCCAGATGACCTGAGAAATATTCCTGTCTGTTTCTGACGTCTAATACATTTACTTTTTCGTTAGTCTTTAGTTTATTATAAAAATCTAAAGAAGACATGGAAGCTAATCCCAAAAGCTTAAAACCATGATTTTTCCAATTGTAAATCCCCCCTGTCAAATATCCTCTGACATTATCATAGCCTACCCTGCTAAATCGCGCAGCTATTTCATATACTTTTGAATCATCATCGGCAATAAAAATTATTTTTTGTTCAATATCCTCTATGATTGTACCAACCAAATCGGCAAACTTACCCTCAAGTCCGATACATAGAGCTCCGGGAATCATACCGTATTCAACAACATTATTTTTGGTTCTTGTATCAACAAGCAGATATTCCGGTTTTTCAGATAAACGTTTAAAAACACCGGGAGAAATAGGCGTAGTTGCACGATAAATAATTTCATCATAATCCTGCAATTTGCTTTTATTAAGCTTGGCGTTTTTTGGAAAGTATTGTGGAGGAGCAGTGAGTCCGTCAGTTATTTGTTTCACAAACTCCTCTTTGGTCATATCGGCTTTTAATGCATAATTGGATTTCTTCTGATTTCCAAGAGTATCAAAAGTATCAACTTTCATTTTTTTACCACACGCAGAACCAAATCCGTGATTGGGATATACGATTATATCATCCGGTAATATCATTATCCTGTTTCTTAAAGAATCAAATTGCATGCCGGCTAAATCTTCTCTTGTCAAACTTCCCGGAATCACTGCAAGGTCTGGTCTTCCCACATCATCCAAAAACAAACAATCACCGGTAAAAACACAAGGGAAACCACCATCTTTATCAATTAGCAAATAAGAAGATGATTCCAGGGTATGACCTGGAGTATGCAACAATTGTATTGTCACATTACCAACATTAAATTTCTCATTATCTTTGGCACAATAAAAATCAAAATCAGCTATTGCATTTGGTCCGCAAACAATGGTAGCTCCTGTCCTTTTTGCAAGATCAAGATGTCCTGAAACAAAATCCGCATGAAAATGTGTCAAGAATATATATGTAATCTTTGATTCATACGATTCGGCCATTCTGATGTATGGATAAGGATCTCTTAGCGGATCTATTATTACAGCCTCCCCCTTGTCTGATATAAAATAAGTCATTTCGGACAAACAAGATGTATATATCTGCTCGATTTTCATGCTTTATTGTGTTTCATACCTTTAGAAAAAAAACAATTATAAATTTTAGATAGTGTCTGCTTCTGCTTACTCTTCTATCAACTTGTTATTCTCATCCGTATGAATAACTTTTGGTTTGAAACCATCCATTTCTTTTTCATCTATATCACCAAATGCCAAAATATGTACTACATCACCGACATTGCATTTCAACGCAGCTGCACCATTCATCAATATTTCTCCGCTTCCTCTTTTTCCGGCAATTACATAAGTAAAAATTCGATTTCCATTTGTAGCATTATTGATATGGACGACCTCGTACTCTCTTATTCCGGAAGCATCAAGTAAGTCCTGATCGATAGTAATACTTCCCCGGTAATTGATATTGGCTTCGGTCACTCTGACCGTATGAATTTTTGCCCTTAATACATTCAATCTCATTTTATCTGTTTTTTGTTATTTAAATAAATTATTTTTCCCGTTTTTGCTTCATTTAGTTCATTTTCCCTTTTTAGAAAAAAGCTGAATATTGCTTCATTTTGTACAATAGTCGTAACCAATCGATTACATTCATAATCAAATTTATACGGAATATCCAAATTGAATTTATCGCTATCAGGCTCTACAATGATAGAATAATTCATTTTTTTAAAATCCGTATAAGATTCCACGACGTACTCATTCTCACCGCAAATATCGTTTTTATAGATATGCATCCAAGTACTTTCACCAAGGCTGAAAAGATACTGTGCCTTATCAGGAAGCTCCACTTTTTCAAAATCTTTAGAATGCTCAAAGTTATTAATATTTTTCTCGAGATGTTTATTTTTATACAAGCTTAATTGGATATTTTCAAAAATGTTTTTTATCACTTTGAGCCTGTTCATCTTTAGCCGTATATAATTTCCCTCGACAGATTCCCATATTTCACCGTTTTCCGAAGCATTTACAACATTTCCCAAAGGGGTTGGAGCTATCGTTTCCGAAAAATACAGATTCCAGCGTTTTTTTCTTTCTCCAATACAATTAATAAGGGTTTTTGTCACAAAACTGGAGCAGTTCATTCCACTCAGTCCATAAGTAATATATTTAATCGATCCTTTAGCTATAAGTTTGTTGATATACTTTTTACCTGCTTCGAAACTAATATTTTTACAAACCGAAAAATACGTACGACCATGACCATGGGTATCATCTTCGATAGTATCAAGATAATTCATTATTTCAAACAAGTTATTCAATTCCCCGCTTGTAGTAATCTTCGCCTTTATTGGTATTGACAATTTAGGGTCGGTGTCTTTGCTCCTAACTCTTCCTTTCTTATGTGGTGCAATATATCGACCATAATCAAAATATTCTATTTCCCCGGTTTCCCTTTTGATCAACAATAATGCAGCATGACCTACCTTGTAATATTGTGTATAGGTTATCCCGAGAGAATAAAGTAAACGGTCGCGAATTTTTTCGCCCTTTGCCCAGTTATCCGGAAATCCAATAACTACTGCTATATCATTGTATGTAAATTCATTCTTCATTCAACACCGATTATCCTTATTTATGTCCGTTATCGCTAAACACCTTTGACAAGTACCGTGAACCATGATCGGAAAATACCACTACTGCCAAATCTTTTTCAGAAAGCCTGTCTTTTATTTCAAACAATCCCTGTAAGGCTGCCCCACTGGAATGCCCTGCCCAAATACCATCTGTAAGTACTAAATTCCTTACATTTTCTGCGCTTTTCTCCTTATCTACATAAATAAATTCATCAATTATGTCAAAGTCAAAATTTCCCGTAATTATATTCTTTCCAACCCCTTCAATACCTGATTTGTATATCTTGTTTTTATCAAATTTCCTGTTTTCGTGATAATACTTCAAAATGGAATCTACAGTATCAACACCAATTACTTTTACCTCTGGATTCTTCTCTTTAAGATACTTCCCAATCCCCGTTATTGTACCTCCCGTGCTGGCTGCTGCAATCAAATGCGTAACTTTCCCATTGGTCTGATTCCATATCTCCTTTCCTGTAGATTCATAATGGGCAAGCATATTAAGCTTATTAAAATTTTGGTTCACATAATATGCATTTGGAGTATTTGCTACGATTGATTTTGCTTTGGAATAATAAGAATCTGGATGATCCGGCATTACATTAGAGGGGCACAATACCAATTCCGCTCCCATCGCTCTAAGCATATTGTATTTTTCTTTTGCAATAGTGTCCTTAACACATAAAATGCACCTGTACCCTTTAACACCTGCAAGCATCGCAACAGATGCCCCGGTATTGCCGGATGTAGCTTCAACTAAAACACCACCTTTTTTAAGCAATTGCTTTGATTCGGCTTCCTCGATTATCCTCAATACAATCCTGTCTTTTGTAGATAATGTCGGGTTATAAAACTCTAATTTGGCAAAAACTTTTCCCCTAATCCCCGATGTAATTTTATTTAATTGAACCATAGGTGTATTCCCTATTAAGGTCAATATATTGGTTTTCATAAATATTTATTAATTAAAATTTTTCCCAAAAATATCAATTAATATTATCTTTTCTTAGTTTTATTAAAAAAATGAATACTCTTTAATGAATATCGGATAAATACAATCAGTGATATCTCTAAAAATATAGCGGTTTTACCATTATGAACAAAATCACAAATAATCACAACAATATTTTTTTACACTTAACTTCAAGTATAATTTTTTTATCATTAATTATTTAATCAATACTTACATAACACCCTTTACCAACACTTTTTCACTCTTTACTCTAAGTATATTTTTATTTCACGTAAATAATTAAATTCTCGATATTATATAATTTTGCAATATGTTTTTATAAAGATTTTATAAATTTCTATAAAAAATGATTGCTATATTGCGAAAGTAAATCAAAATGAAAAAGTATGAATACAAGTAAAAAAAGATTATTTTTAATGTTACCTATTTTGTTTTTTTTAGGATTTTTGACTGATCTAAATGCTCAACTTACACAAACTGTAAGAGGTGTAATTGTCGATGATGAGTCCCAATATCCTTTGATTGGAGTAAATGTAATTGTCATAGATTCTGATCCGTTAATAGGTAGCGTATCCGATGAAAAAGGGAGATATAGATTGAATAATGTGAGCATTGGAAGACACAGTATCAAGTTTACAATGATCGGATACAAAGATGTGGTTTTGGATGATATTATCGTTACCTCCGGAAAAGAAGTTGTATTAAATATCAAAATGGAAGAAGCCGCCACTCAAATGGATGAGGTCGTAATCGTAGCAAAAAAGAGCGGTGAGCCGTTAAACGAAATGGCTGTGATTAGCGCAAGGGAATTTTCGGTATATGAAACGGAAAAATACGCAGGGAGTAGGGGAGATCCGGCGCGAATGGCAAAATCCTATCCCGGAGTTTTATCATCTGATGATTCAAGAAATGACATTGTAGTGAGAGGTAACACCCCCCTCGGTGTATTGTGGAGATTGGAGGGAATAAATATCCCAAACCCCAACCATTTTTCTATTCCCGGAACAGGTGGAGGCCCGGTTACTATTCTGAACAACAAATTTTTATCAAATTCCGATTTCTTCACAGCTGCTTTCCCTGCTGAATACAGTAATGGAATAGCAGGGGTTTTGACCTGAAAATGCGAAATGGAAATAATGAGAAGTATGAGGGCAGTGCTCAATTTGGATTTTTAGGAACAGAATTGATGCTGGAGGGACCTATTTCCAAAAAAACAGGTGCTTCATTCTTGACAATGTTCAAATATTCGACAGTTTCTATTTTTAATAAATTGGGAATCAATATTGGAACGGATTCAAAACCAACTTATCAAGATGGAGGTTTCAGGCTAAATTTTCCACTTAAAAAAGGAGGCAATATCGCCTTATTTGGTATAGGTGGTAAAAGTTATGTAGAGATACTGAAAAGCACTCTAAAGGACACATCCGCATTGGAATTGTATGGTGATAATGATAGAGACCAATATTTCGGTTCAAGAATGGGAGTTATAGGCCTCAGCTATACAAAGCCGATTAACAAAAGAACTTTTATCAAAGCTGTATTTTCAGCTTCTCATCAGAGAGTCACAGCTAACCATGATAAAATAGTTCGTCATGTGGAAAACGGAGAATTCAAAGTTACGGATATTGTTCCGATATTGGATTATATATTTCGAGATAACAAATATTCAGCTTACTTCTCTCTCAATAGGAAAATAAGTAGAAAGCTGAGCTATAAAGCGGGGTTAAATTTAGACCTTTACGATCTAAGATACATTGATAGTGTACGAGTAGTTACCCTAAATGAAGACAATACTCAAATTGCCGGTATTACACAGTGGAGAACAAGGTGGAAAGGCACCGGAAATCCAATGCTTATACAACCCTATTTTCAAATGAAATACAAGGCAAATGAAAAATTGACCTTAACAGGAGGAATAACTTCAAATATCTTCACGCTTAACGATAATTCTATTTCGCCTATAGAACCGAGATTTGGTTTGTCATACCAGATAGACAGAAAGCAAAAAATAAATATTGGAATCGGTTTGCATTCACAGACATTGGCTCCATATCTTTATTATTTTGATAAAAACCTTGATTACAAAAAAGAATTGACTCCATATAACAAGGATTTGGGATTGCTAAAAAGTTTGCACTTTGTCTTAGGCTTTGAACAATACCTTGGAAAAAGAATAAGATTTAAAGCTGAAACTTATTTTCAATATTTATTTAATTTACCTGTAGAAACTACTCCAAGTTCTTACTCATTATTGAATTCAGGAACCGGTTTTAGTAGATTTTTCCCCGATAAACTTGTAAATAAAGGTACAGGCAGGAACTATGGATTGGATATCTCTATTGAAAAAGGCTTTAGCCATGGATACTTCTTTATGATGTCAGGTTCTCTTTTTGATGCTAAATACAGGGGCAGTGATAACATATTACGAAATTCCTCATTCAACGGAGTATTTGCAACAAATTTTTTAGCCGGAAAAGAAATCAAGTTTGGCAAGAGGAAAACTCTTAATCTCGGAATAAAAATTGCTTGGACAGGTGGACACAGGCATGGAATTATAGATAGAGAAGCATCACGTGCTGCCCAAGAAGTGATTTATTCAGACATTGATTATAATGAATATCAATTTAAAGATTACTTCAGAACTGATCTTAAAATAGCATATAAAATCAATACAAAAAGATTCACGCATGAAATTGCTTTGGATATTTCCAACCTTTTTGATACAAGAAATATATTGAGCTATTCTTATGCCCCTGGTAAAATAAATCAAATCCAAGAGGAATACCAATTGGGAAGACTCCCGATATTTTATTACAGATTTGATTTCTAACCCACTTTTATATAAAAGGAACGAAAAATCAAAGGAGACTATCTTAACCGGGTAGTCTCCTTTTATTTTAAATACAATATACTCAAACCACATACTTTTCCGGGTTTTTGACTTTTTTCCTTCGATAAGCTTAGGACGAAAACGCTTTTTACTACTATCTTCTATCTTCTAAAAAAATTTGTCATAATTCCCAAGAACCGAAAAGCAGATGCATTTCATTTTTTCGCTTTTCCCTATTTCCCTATAAAATCAAAAGAAAGATAGTATTGCTATTTTTTTATAAAATGTTTGGTTTAGAAATGAGAGGGCAAAAACCACGAATGTGGTTTAATGTGATTAGCCCCGTATGAAATGCGGGGTAAAAGTGAGAGGTGATATGAACGCCGAAGGTGTTCAATTATCAATTATTATGTTGTATGGATATTCAACTCCTCCGGAGTTGTACTTTGCTTGTTCGGATACCGCGGGTTTCACCCACGGTTATCCACATTTATCCCGCTGGACAGCGGGAAATTTCATCGATGGATAGAACTCAAAACGCTAAAAAATGAAATGCACCTCCAAAAAGCTAAATGGTTTAAGTATAATAAAATTTTATATTAAATTCATCGTTTAGATTCTTGAAATTATAAATATTTCTGTTTTTTTTATCTACAATAAGACGATGCAAAACACAATAGTCCTCTTTGTTTTTCTTATAACCGTAATATTTTACGGTTGTATTACAGATAATCACAAACAAGTGATTGTAGAAGATCCTGATGGATATTATACAGAGAAGTATTTTGTGATTGACGACAGTATAAAAGATGGTGTTTATCTCAAATTTTATTCCAATGGAAAACTTAGCGATAGCTGTTATTATAAAAATGACACTATCGAGGGAATAAAAAACATCTATTCAGACAAAGGATATTTAGAAATTCAAGAAACATATAAAAACGGTGTTTTGGAGGGGGATTATACGGTATTTTATCCCAATGGCAACATAAAAATCAAGCAGACGTTTCACGACAATAAACTTTACGGCTATTCATATGGATATTATGAAAATGGTGTTTTAAAAGAAAAAGTCTATTTAGAAAAAGGAGTAGAAAACGGTGATTTCGAAGAGTATTATAAAAATGGAAAAATCCACTGGAGAGGGACATATGTCGATGGGGAAAACGAGCAAGATACATTGTATGAATTTGATATAACCGGCGAGATTAAAAGAAAATTGTTTTGTAAAAAAGGTGTTTGCTCCACTGTCTGGACAAAAGAAAAAGGCTTTATCGAAAAGGGTTCAAACATAATTATAAGCGACAAAAATTTAGATATCCCTACTGATTATTAATAAAAAATTGAAAATGAAAATAAGATTTATATATTTATTACTAATTAATATTTTTTTTACCGGGGCAGTTTCATCGCAGGTAGGAGGCTTTGGAGTATTCAAATTCTTGAACCTGTCTCCTTCCGCCAGAATGACTGCATTAGGAGATCATGTCGTATCGATATACGATGATGATATAAATATGGCATTGGAAAACCCTTCATTATTGAATGAAAAAATGACTAAGCACGTATCCTTGAGTCATAAATTTCATTTTGCAGGAATCAAAAGCGGATATGCCTCATATGCTTTCAATGTAAAAAAGTTAAATATGCCGTTTCATGTGGGAGTGCAATACATCAGTTACGGTGAAGAGGCTATGACTGATTTATACGGGGATAATATCGGAACTGTTGATGGAGGAGAATACGCCTTTATAGTCGGTGCTTCAAGAGAAGTTTATGAAAAACTAAGAATCGGTATCAATACTAAGTTTATCACATCGAGACTAGGTTCATACAATTCTACAGGTATTTCAATGGATTTAGCTTCCACCTATTTTATTCCTAATAAAAATATTACTATCGGATTTGTGATTAAAAATATAGGTGCTCAACTTACAAAATACGGAGATGAAAGAGAATATACACAAAGAAATGTCTTACTTGGCATCACAAAAAGGTTAAAACACTTGCCTTTTAGACTAATCATCACTGCTCATCATTTGAATAGATGGAATCTGCTCTACGACGACCCAAATGGAGAAAATAATCTATTGAATACTGATTCACAAGAAATATCCAAGATAAGCCTTTGGTCTGACAATTTCTTCAGACATTTGAATTTTGGAGGTGAATTTTTACTTGGAAAAAACGGGGGACCTTTCAGGCTTCGTTTTGGTTACAATGTAATGAGAGCAAAAGAGATGAGGGTCTTCCCGTTTAGGAGTTTTGCCGGATTCAGCTTTGGGATAGGGCTCAAAATCAAAAGATTCAGGATTGATTATGCATACTCAATTCAGCATTTGATAGGAGGAAAATCTCATATTACTCTTTCAGCAAATCTATCCAAATATAAAAAGAGATTGTAAGCTATTTGTTTTTATAGAAACATGTTGTTTATTTATTGTAAGTGAATTTCATTTTTTCGTTTTTGTCCTCGCTACCCTCTGACTTCCTGTTTCTCCCCAAACTCTGAAACCGGGAGAACCTCAATCCGCATTTCCCTTTTCACTATTCCCCTTATAAGAGAGCGTCTCTGACCCCGCTTCATACAAAAAGAATTAACCCACAATGCGAAAAAATAAAGTGCACCTTATATTTTCAGGTATAATCTCAAAAAAAATTGAGACGCTTGTCAATACATATGGTGAATTGGTCGAATAATACTGATCTTGTATAATGTTCTTTATCTGATTTTGAATAGTAAAATTTTATTTTTGTAATATTGTACTTTTTAAAAATAATTGTTTTATGAAAAATATTTATATAGCATTTTTTGTTCTGTTTATCTTAGCAAATGGTTTTTCTCAACACAGGGGAAGGAGAGGAGGAAAAACAGCATCACTTAAAGGACATATTAGTGGTATCGTGATTGATTCAGTAACTAGAGAACCAATCGAATATGCTATCGTGGAGCTTTTAAATAAGTCTAACGATAAGCAGGTAAATGGAATAATCACCGATGAAAACGGTAGATTTAAACTGGTAGACATTAAAACAGGCAAATACAAATTAAAAGTATCATTTATAGGTTATACCCCAAAAATATTGACAGAAGTCGAACTTACTTTAAGCAAGCCTGATAAAAATTTAAAAAATATTCTATTGGCACAAGCAGACCATCTTCTTGATGAAATTCAAATTGTTGATCAAAGATCTTTAGTAGAATCAAAAGTGGATAAATTGGTTTACAATGTAGCAAAAGACCCAACTCTTGAAGGTGGTGATGCTACCGATGTGCTTCGAAAAGTTCCAATGCTATCAGTAGATATGGATGGCAATGTATCGCTTAGAGGTTCAAATAAAGTAAAGATATTATTGAATGGAAAACCTTCAGGACTATTTTCATCGGATGTAGGAGAAGCATTGGAAATGTTTCCGGCAGATGAGATAAAAAAAGTCGAAGTTATCACTTCCCCAAGTGCAAAATACGATGGAGAAGGCTCAGCCGGAATCATAAATATCATAACAAAAAAGGGGATTGTCAAGGGGATGAAAGGAAGCATTAAAACATTCCTGGGTAATCAAATGGAGCATTTGAGAGGAAGTATCGCAATTGGAAGAGGAAGATTCGGAATGAATGCAAGGCTTGGTTTTAGACATAAATTACCAAGAGAAAGTATCGAGGAGTTTTATCGAAAATCTACGGCAAATGATAATATATTGGAATTAAAACAAGATGGATTATTGGATGTGTCCAGATCAGGATTTGGCGGTGTCATCGGGGCGTTTTACGATTTCAACGCATACAATAGTATAAACACCAGTGTCCGTCTTAGAGGCTACAACTACAATTCCGAAGGAAAATATCTTACAAAAACATTATTGAACGATTTAGAACAAGATAATTACTCAAGAGAAGAAAAATGGGAAAAGCTGAGGAGTGCTTATAGTTGGAATGCCGATTATACCCGAAAATTTAGCAGTAGCAAGGACAAAAAACTTGTATTGGCTTTTCAGCTTGAAGGAAATCTAAATAAGAATAATAATGAAAAATCACTAAGTAATTTAGAAATAATTGAGAACAATGATAATCAGGGCACAAACAAAGAGCTTACAAGTCAATTGGATTTTGTTCAACCTTTAGGAGAAGCTGTAAAGTTTGAAACAGGTGCTAAATCGATATTAAGAAAATTAAGCAGTGATTTCAGAAGAAAACTCTATCTATTGGATGCAGAAAAGGACTCTATTGATTTAGCCAATTCCGATATCTTCAATTACAACCAAAATGTTTATGCCGGTTATATTTCAGGTGTATTCAAATTACCTCACAGCTTTGGATTAATAGCAGGATTGAGATATGAATTGACAGCTATCTCCGGATTATTTGATGAAGCAGGTCTCAATTTCAATCATGACTATGATAATTGGTTACCAAGCATGACCATATCGAAAAGATTTAAAGATTTTTCTACAATAAAACTCAGTTACAACGAAAGAATTCACAGACCTTCATTGAGACATATCAATCCTTTTATCGACAATAGAGATCCTCTAAACATTTCATATGGTAATCCCAAATTATCACCTGAATTGACAAGACAAATTGAGATGAGTTATTCCAAATTTCTAAAGGGATCTATGGTAAATGTTTCGCTTTTTTACAAAAGGACAAAAGATGTCATCAATACATTTCTCCGCGTGGATTCAAATGCGGTATCTAGGACTTCGTACTACAATATAGGTAGAGCTAAATCCTATGGCATTAATATTTTTACTTCCCTTAAATTATTTAAGATATGGGAACTCCGAGGAAATTTCAATGTGAATAGATATATTATACAAGGCTCAAGAGTTAGAAAGGGGCTCAAGAACAGAAGCATTAAGTACAACGCATTCCTAAGTTCGACTTTGTCTTTTGCCAAGACGTGGAAAGCTGAAATTTGGGGGTTCTTCAATTCACCAAATTATACTCTACAAGGCAAAAATCCCTCATTTTCTATGTATAGCTTTGGAATCCAAAAAGAATTATTGAATAAAAAAGGGAAAATAGGCCTACGATTGGTTGACCCGTTCAATGCCGATAAAATATTCTTAACCGAGCTGAAAGGCAAAACGTTTTATCAAAAAAGACAACTTTCGGTTCCTTTTAGGTCAATAGGTTTGACTTTTAGTTATAGTTTTGGAAAATTGAATTTCAAAAGTAGAAAGTCTGCTATCAGAAATGATGATCTGAAATCCGGTGGCGGAGGAGAAGAGGAAGAAGGTGACAGGTAAGATCTGGAACCTTAAACTTTCAAACCTGAAACCTGAAACTTCCAAACCTCCAAATATACTCCGGCTTCAAAATCACTCTTTGCAGTCGTGCTTTCGAGTCCTAAGTTTCCCTTGATTTTTGTTGGTTCCCACAACATGGAACGTTGAACTTGGAACAAAAATAACACTTCGATTTTTGTAACACTTAACTTGGACATTCATAAAATATTTGTATCTTTGTAAAATGAATATCAATAACATACACGATAAATACATAAAAACCGTCCTAAGCGATATCAATGTTGCAAAAAAGTTTTTATCCTCTTTTTTGCCTGGTGATGTATTGGAATTTATCGACTTGGAAACATTGCAATATGCTGAAACCGATTTTGTATTACAGGATTTGAAAGAAGTTTTTTCCGATATGGTCTTTACTGCTTCCAGAAAAGATGATAATGAAGTTTATATCTCCATAGTATTAGAGCACAAAAGTCATCCAGATGATTTTACTGCTGTACAATTGTTGCTTTATGTAGTTTATGGTTATTACAAGCAATATAAAAACACCGGTTCACTTAAACTGATATTGCCTGTCGTATTTTATCATGGAAAACAAAAATGGATTTTCAAGTCCATTGAAGAATTAATTGGGGATTTACCTCCTAAGCTTAAACGGTACGTTCCTATATTTGAGACCGTATTTATTGACTTGGCCAAATTTTCAGACAAAGAATTAAATGCTTTCGGAGATTCTTTATTAACAGCAATATTGTTGTTGGGAAAATACATATTCAGACCTGATGATCTTGAGAAAAAAATAAGATTAATATTTGACAAGTTAAATTCCGCTTCAAACAGGAACTTAATTTATCCTACGATTGTTTATGCACTAAGAAACATAGATGTTAATGTAATATTGGAAATTATAGAAAATTTACCTACACCCATAAAATCAGATGTTATGACCGCTTACGATACTTGGATAAAACAAGGAATGGAGAAAGGAGTAGAGAAAGGCAAATCAGAAGTAATTCTAAATGGCTGGAAAAATGGTCTATCTATCGATCTCCTTTCTAATATCACGGGTTTGAGCGAAGAAAAAGTAAGAAAGGTTCTTGAAGACAATAACTTGGTATGATTAAGGAAATGCTTATTTAGCTTTTTTCAATTATACTCCTGCTTCAAAATCACTCCTTGCAGTCGTGCTTTCGAGTCCTATGTTTTCTGGTACAAATCTTAAATCCTTGTTCAGTGTTCGATATTCGATATTCAAAATCCTTGAACCTTTGAATCCCGCAGTACGCTTCGCTATGCGAGACTTCCGCTACGCTCCAGCCTGAAACCTTGAACCTTGAACCTTTCAATCACAAACCGGCTTCAAAATCACTCCTTGCAGTCGTGCTTTCGAGTCCTATGTTTTCCTTTGTTTAAAGAGAATCCACTCAGTAATTCAATCACTTTTTTTTGCAACACTGCCTCACTCTACACTAAATACTT
This sequence comes from Saprospiraceae bacterium, assembly GCA_027008645.1. GTDB lineage: Bacteria > Bacteroidota > Bacteroidia > Chitinophagales > Saprospiraceae > JADJGA01. The sequence continues at coordinate 11,555 of JALVEE010000185.1, read as the reverse complement.
CTTCCAGTTCTTTCAAAGTTTGCTCATCGGTATGCAAATCCTTGATTATATCACCTTTTTCAAGGACTACAATCCTATCTGCGACGTCTGTCACATGATTGAGATTATGGCTTGAGACCAAGACTGTTTTTTTATCATCATTTACTATCTTCACGAGGAGTTTCTTGAGCCGTATCTGAGTCGTAGGATCAAGATTTGCAAAAGGCTCATCCAACAATATAAGTTCGGGATCTCCGATTAATGCCCCTACTACACCTACTTTTTTCTGATTTCCTTTTGACAAATCCCTGATATATTTTTTTGTTCCCAATATCTCTCCATTGAATAGTTCATCAAAGTCGATAAGAAACGAATCTACTTTTTCTTTGCTCCAATTTCTCAAATCACCCAACATATAAAAGTATTCATCCGGTAGCAAGTACCCGATTAAAAAACTTTCATCAAGATATGCTGAAGTCTTATACTTCCATTCTTCACTTTCGTTGACCTTAACACCATTGTTCATCACATATCCTGATGTTGGTCTGATTAGATCCAAAATCAGATTAAAAAGCGTTGTCTTTCCTGCGCCATTGTTTCCAACAAGTCCAAAACTTTGTCCTTTCGGTATGCTTAATCCGGGGATATTTAATACAATAGCACTGCCGTATTGTTTTTTAAGATTACTTATTTCCAGCATAATTATTACTCTTCTTTAGCAAATGATTCTAATAGCGAATATTTCTTTTTTCTGTATAAACTTTCGATATAACTCATTATTTTTGACTTCAACAAAACACCTGTTAGCCCAATACCTGCCAACAATAGAAGACCGATATTATCAGTATAGTATTTGTGTGCGAGATAATATACCAAAATCGGCAATAATAATCTCAGCATCCCCAATAAAAACGAATTGATATTGAATCCTTGAGTATTTTGGAAAGCCTTCACTTTTTCACTCAGACGTATTGGGTTATCGTTGAACAGCCCACCTATCAGTACCAAATATGAATTGAAGCCGATATTAAAAACAGCCATAGCCAATATCAAGAGATATTTATCAATTCCATAATAAATAAAGGGGATGCTCAATATAGATAAAAATAATACCGAGACGACCATTAACCACCATTTGGAATCCAGATATTGACTATATTTGATATTTTGACTCATAAATAACCTGATGTATTCACTGTCCCAAGCCGGAACATAATTACCAAAACTAAACAAAAACCCTCCGGTTATCAACATACTTCCAAAAAGCAATTTGAATATATTTGGGGATGTAATATCAGTGTCATAGCCAAATATCCAAAATCCATACAATAGAAAATAAAGTGAAAACAATGCCGCTTTTCTCGGTCTTTTATTTCTTAATATCATCCTTATATCATTTTTCAGGAAAATAGCCGTAGTGCCAAATCTATCCAACCATGTCAATTTCATATCCAAAACCTTCTCAGATTTGGCTTTTAACGCTCCGTCCAAATAGAACCTTGACATCATCCATTTGTAAGTATAGGAAAAAATCAAGGCTAAAAACCCAAATACAATCAAGGACAACCATGGATTTTCATAAATTGAATAAAACATCCTCCCGGACAATTCAGGTATATCTATAATTCCAAAATGTTTTAATCCTAAAATAGCAGCCAATATAACGACGACAAGCGCTATGACCTTATAGCTTTTTTCCATAAGCAAAGCGATAAATACCAAAGATAAAATTACAGCTATAATCGAAAAAAACCACAGCAAAACCCCTATCCTACTCTTTTCATTTAGGAACAGTACTACTGTATAGGAAATAATAATGGTAAATGCAAATAGAGATAAATAATTGAGGTTGAGTTTTAGTAAAAAATAATTGAGTATTTTCCTTTTTTTGATAGGTAATATCATCAATGGTCTTACTTTCATCGACGGAGATGGAGATAAAAATAAGTACAAGATAAAGAAAATAAAGAAGAAATACAGTAAATACCGGTTGCCGAATAAAAAAGTATTCTCCTCAGGCAATTCTTCTTTCACAGCCATATATCCTCCCACACCCATAAGTATCGCCAATATCCCAAAATACAGATATGCTATTACAACTAATATTTTTAATACAATTCGTTTTGCAAATCTACTCGATCTAAAAAACTCTTTCAACTCCAGTCCAATAAAATATTTCATCACTTCAATATTTCAAATGTTGTTCTACGATTCTTTTGATGTTGTTGCTCCGAACAATTCTCACACTCACAATCTTCGATTAGTTTTGTCTCCCCATACCCGATTGGAATTAACCTGCTTTTGCTTATACCCTTACTTACGAGATATTGCACTACCGAATTTGCTCTTTTGAGAGATAGCTCCAGATTGTAATCAGCTTCACCCCGGCAATCGGTATGAGACCCTAATTTTATTCTATAACCGGGATTATTCTTCATGATTTTATACAACTCATCAAGTGTGGGAATTGATTCTTCTCTCAACTCCCATTTATCATAATCGTAATAAATATTCTTTAACACTACTTCTCTTCCAAAATAAATTTTATCTAATATCACTGTCACGTTTAATGTGGTTATTTCTTGATTGTATTCCTTGTCTTTTTGGACTTTTATCGATTTAGCATTAGTCAAATACCCTTGCTTACCAACGACTATATTGTATGTCGTATCAAACTTGATTTCTTTTATCACAAGACCGTTTGGTGGAGTTTCCACCGCATATTTTCCATTTTGAAATGAAATTGTAGCTTTTACAACAGGTTTTTTGCCTAAGATTCTGGAATTTGGATCAGTTTTATCTTCAAATATATTCTCTACAACTTTAATAGCAAGGAATATTTTTTTCTTAACAATCTCTTTTTTATCCACTTTCTTCAATGTATCTCTAATAATAGTATCTACAGGAGTATTGATTTCAAAAGAATAAATGTCATCCAATCCTTTACCATTTATTCTTGAAGAACTGACAATACCGGTGGAATCACTATTTTTCAAAAGATAAAAATCATCTCCTCCGGAATTTAAAGGATAATCCAAATGACCCGGTGGAGACAATCTACCGGTTGAATCTACAACGGTCTCGAAAATATCATAGCCACCCATTCCCGGCAAAAAATCAGAGGAAAAATATATTTTATTTCTCCAAGTTGTGATAAATTTTTCATTACCTACAGTATTGATCAATTTGGGAAAGATTTGTGGTTTAGACCAACCCTTGTCTTGCCTCAAAGAATAATAGATATCGTAGCCCCCATAACCATTAGGGTCATCGGAGGCAAAATACAAGACACTATCATCATCACTTAACCATGGAGACAGATAATTCACTCTTTCTTTCACAAAAGACAATACAACTCCCTTAGACCATTCGGAATTCACTAAAACACTTTTATAAAGTTTACAATTCCTTATCTCTTCATCATCATCACCACATCGCACAAAGTACATCTCATCGCCTTCCTTATTGAAACATGCAGAAGCCTCATTGAATTCAGTATTGACATATCCCGGCAACGGGTTTGCATCTATCGCACCGCTTATATCGGAAATAAACAAATCATAATAATAATTTCCTGACCATGCATATACATCTTTCGATGAATTGCGCCTGTCTGATGAAAACACAATATAATCATTGAGATAGAAATCACTTGCAAAATCAGAAAATTCTGTATTTATATCCAGAAGATTCAGGTGTATATTATCATCCTTATTCTGTAACCACCTAATTGATTGCTTACAAATACTTATCTCTTTATTCAACAAGGCAGATCGCCCAAATTTTTTCTCTGCACTCATCAAAGTATTAAGAGCCATATCATATTTTTCAAGTTTTTTATAAACCTTAGCCAATTTGAAATAATCTTTAATTCCCGAACCGGTTTTAACGGCTTTCTCATACCATTTAGCAGCTTGTTTTGGCATGTCCATTTTCCCATAAGCATCCCCTATCATAGACATTTTTCTTTGAGCAATGCCGGCATTTCGCACTTTCGGTAATTGCTTTTGCAACATCTTTACTGCAGTGGAATAATGCTTCCTTTCATATGCTTCTTCTCCTGACTGAAATTTGGATAGAGACACACATCCCACCATTGCAGTAAGGAAAAGAATAAGGATGTAAAAATGGAATCTTCGCATTAAAATTCAAATTTTTCATCAAATATATAATTTTTTTATATCTTTACATCAATTATTGTACATTCTAAAACATAAAAATTCTATATTATGAATCATCCTTCAGTAAAATATGGTGTAATGGGCGGTATCGCTTCAATTGTAATAACCTTAATCCTATGGTTTATCAACCCTGATTATCTTTTAAATTACGTTGGAACAATTATAGGTTTTGTCGTATTGATTTATTTTATGTATATGGCAGGCAAGGAAGCAAGAGAGCTGAGCGGTGGCTACATCGATTTTGGCGAGATATTCAAGTATCTTTTCATCACTTTCGTTGTTATGTCCTTGATTACAGCAATATTCAACTATGTATTATTCAATTTTATTGATTCGAGTTTGCTTGACAGACAAAAAGAATTGGCTATCAAAGCAGCTGAAAAAATGGCTACAATGATAGGAGGTGAAGATGCATTGGATGAAATAACCGATACAATCGAAGATCAGGATTTCTCTTATACAATTGGCAAAGCGATACAAGGTTGGATATTTGGTATGATTTTCGGCGCTATTATTGCCGCAATTCAAGGAGCGATAATGAAGAAAAGAGATCCTAACTTTAATGAGTTTGCATAGTAGCGAAATATTAAAATAAATTGTATTCAATGGATATATCTGTAGTAATCCCCTTATACAACGAGGCGGAATCTTTGCCCGAATTGACTTCTTGGATAGCGAGAGTGATGGATGAGAACAATTTTTCTTACGAGATAGTTTTTATTGATGATGGTAGTACGGACAATTCTTGGCAAATAATCGAGGAATTGAAAGAGAAATATCCGGTCATAAAAGCTATCAAATTTCAGAGAAACTATGGCAAATCAGCGGGCTTAAACGAGGGATTCACAGCTGCACAAGGAGATGTCGTAATCACGATGGATGCAGATTTGCAGGATAGTCCCGATGAAATTCCCGAACTTTATCGTATGATAACAGATGAGGGATATGACTTGGTTTCCGGCTGGAAGAAGAAGAGATATGATCCTTTTATAAAAAGAAACACCAGCAAAATATACAACGGTTTTTCAAGAATGGTAACCGGCTTGAAACTTCACGATATGAACTGTGGACTCAAGGCCTATAAAAAGAATGTGGTAAAGACCATTGAAGTAATAGGTGAAATGCACAGATATATTCCTGTGATAGCAAAATGGGCAGGATTCACCAAAATCGGAGAAAAAGTAGTCGAACATAGAGCCAGAAAATATGGCACTACAAAATTCGGCTTGGAAAGATTTATCAATGGCCCTTTGGATTTGATGTCCATAATGTTCGTATCAAAATTCGGTAAAAGACCAATGCACTTTTTTGGTTCACTCGGGACTCTCTTTATTTTCGTAGGATTTATTTGCCTTACCTATTTGAGCATTGATAAATTGTTTTTTGGTGCTCCCGGTATTGCTACACGTCCACTGTTTTTCTTTGGAATCCTAACATTTATAGTGGGAATGCAATTATTTGTTACAGGTTTTCTGGCTGAGATGATATTAAGGTCTTCCAGCGAAAGAAATAAATATCTTATAGAAAAAAGGATATAAAAAAATAAAGGCGCAATAAATATTGCACCTCTCTAGCTCAGTGCTACGCTAACGCAGCCCCTTGCCTATTACTTTTTCGGCGGATTAAATCTTAAAGGGCATTAACCATTTTGGTCAATTTGCTTTTAAGGTTAGCTCCTTTGTTCTTATGCCATAGATTTTTCTTCACCAATCTATCTACCATACTTATTACTTTCGGTAAGAATGCCACAGCTTTATCTTTTTCCTCCATTTCCCTCAAATTCTTAATAGCAGTCCTTGTTGACTTCTTGTAATATCTATTGTAGATACGTTTTTTTGCATCTTGTCTAGCTCTTTTCTTTGCTGATTTATGATTTGCCATATTCTATATATTAAAATTGAGGTGCAAAGGTATAATTATTTTCTTAAACCAAACAAATATTCTCATTTTTTTGCTAAAATAATTCAATTTTCGGGCTGAAAACCATTAAGAACGCAAAAAGTTAGACCAAAATGGATTAATTTTTCAGTATTTAAGGTAGTCGAACTGTCATCTACCAATAGATTTGAAAGCTCTGAAACATCAATTTTTTCCCATGGAAAACTTACATATGGTTTCAATTCCACTCCAAAATTATCAGTTGCTCTAAAGTAAAAAATCAGATAAACCCTATTAGAATAAAACTTGTATTTTGTATCGGGAGAAATCAAAACTTTTGAGGATGTACTCTTCAATTTGGTCTTCAGTGTACTGACATTATAATCCAAACTGGCTCCGATTCCAAAGTGATTTATTAAAACTTCCGTTCCAAAGGAAAAGGTATTAGTAACAAAATAAAAATTCTTTTCCTTACCTGTTCCTTCCTTCACATTTCCGACAGTTCCACTCCTACCTGCAATCAGAGAGTTCCAAGAGCCAACAAATTTCAAATCGCTTACCCTATATGAAAGCCCTAAGTTAAATCCGTTAATGATGTGCAATTTGTTCATTGGTTTCAATACGGATTCATTCTCCCCTATATTTTGACCTTTATTATAACGCGATATAATTGAATTGGTAACTTTCAATGGGATGTATGAGACAGTATAACCGACTTCACTATTTATTTGAGCGTCCATTATTAGATTCAGAAATATAACAAATTGTAAAATCATTACAATTCTTCCCGTTTTTTTCCCTATATTTACAATTCTTAAAAGCATTTCTTTGATTGATATTGAGATATTATACCAAATTAATCATAGAATGAACATATAAACTAATTTATCAAGATTGATACCGATTTGGTATCGAGATTTTGTTTAAGTAAATGAACTAATTTAATGTTTATTCGGTATAAAGTACAAATGTACTCAAACCAAAGAGGTTTTTGGTAATTTTGGTAAATATATTTTTTGTAATATCTATCTTGCAATGCAATTATGGCAAATCCAAGACAAATTATAAAATATGGATAATAATCTTCTTTATAAAATAGGAATAACGCAAATTGAAAGGATAGGTCCTATTCTTGCTAAAAATCTTATAAGCTATTGTGGTGGAGTAAAAGAAGTTTTTGGCAAAACAAAATCCGAATTAGCAAGAATCCCGGGTATTGGGCATAACTTGGCAGTTGAAATTATAAAAAAAGATGTGTTAAAAAAAGCAGAAGAAATCCTAAATGATATAGAATCAAAAAAAATAAAAACTCTCTTTTACCTTGATGACAATTACCCTACACGATTGAATCATTTTAGTGACAGTCCTATACTTCTATATTCTAAAGGTACAAAAACCTACAATAACTCAAGAACATTGGGGATAATTGGCACTCGAAATGCAACTATTAGAGGCAAAAAAATAACAGAGGATATCATCCAAGATTTAAAAGACTACAATGTCACAGTCATTAGTGGTCTTGCATTTGGCATAGATGCTATTGCACATAGAGCAAGTATAAAAAACAATATTCAGAACATAGGGATAATGGGAAATGGTATCAATATCACATATCCTGCCCAACACAGCAATCTGAGAAAAGAAATTGAAGCAAATGGAGATATCCTGAGTGAGTTCCCGATGGACACAAAACCTGATAAAGGTCATTTCCCGATGAGAAACAGAATCATCGCAGCCCTATCCGATGCGGTCTTGGTCGTGGAATCAGATATAAAAGGAGGCTCGATGATAACTGCAAAAATGGCTTTCAATTACAGTAAAGATGTTTTTGCGATACCCGGAAGACACGACGATAAATATTCAAAAGGAACCAATCACTTAATTAAATCCAATGTTGCTTCACTGGCAGAAAGTGCAGACGATATCTGCAAACTGATGGATTGGTCAAAAAATACCGGCAAAAAGCCAAAACAATTGGAGCTTTTTGTGAAATTGGACGAAAACGAACAAAAAATAGTCGATGCCCTAAAAGATACACAGTTAGACAGCCTCTCTATCGATAAACTTTACCATATCACAAATATAAATATCGGACAACTCTCCTCCATCTTACCAAAACTCGAATTTAAAGGAGTAGTCGAGAATCTTCCCGGTGCGAGGTATATGCTGTTGAGGTAGCTTGTCTGCCAATATCCTGCTAAGCGAATGTCTCTGACTTCGCTTCCCTTGATCAACGAGCGTATCCGACCTCGCTTCATCACTTCTAAAATCTTAAATCCTTGTTCGATATTCGATATTCAAAATCCCTCATTACACTTCGCTACAGCTTCCGCTTAGCTTCAGCCTGAAACTTTCAAACTTCGAACTTGAAACATGAAACTCCAAAACATAAAACCTTCAAACACCAGATTTTAATCCGGCTTCAAAATCACTCCTTGCAGTCGTGCTTTCGAGTCCTAAGTATTCCCTGATAAGCGAGCGTCTTTGACCTCGATTCATCACTTCTAAAATCATCATTCCTTGTTCGATATTCAAAATCCCTCATTACACTTCACTCCAGCTTCCGCTACGCTCCAGCCTGAAACTTTCAAACTTGGAACTTGAAACATGAAACCTTCAAATAATCCGGCTTCAAAATCACTCCTTGCAGTCGTGCTTTCGAGTCCTAAGTATTCCCTTATTTTACTGAAAAACTCGGAACACGGAATTCCTCAGTACGCTTCAACCCAAAACTTGGAACATGGAACAAGTAAAACTTGGAATCCCGCAGTACGCTTCGCTATGTGGTACTTACGCTTCGCTTCAGCCCGAAACCTGCAAACATAAAAATTGGAACAAAAAAAATGAAACAAAAAACACTTCACCATCCCCCAAATTGTCTATATTATGGAAATACCTATGGAGAAGGGAAAGGATATTTTGAAGGGTGATGAGGTGGTGTGAGTGGGTGGAAGTTCACTATTGGATACTACTCTCCAGTTCCCTTACTTTATGTACTATATCCTTACATTTGCTATATTTATCAATCAATCCATTTTCTTCGAACAACATTGTTTCCAATTTGCTGAGGTCACCGGTTAAGTCGATATACCGGTCAAAGTCCTCTCCAACATATACAATCCTGTACTTATCTCTATTCTCTAATATCATTTCAAAAAATCCTTTTAAAACTTCTCGTGCTATCTTTTCTTGTATATAAAGAAATTGCATAGTTTGTTCTTCCGTCAAACTCGAAAAAAAATCAATATGAAATCTTTTACTATATTTCATATAATTTGTTTCAACAAAATGCCTATATTCTTTATAAAAGCCACAAAAACTATTATAACTTAATTCAATCAATAATTTTCCATAAGCAATAAGCTTTTTTTCATTTAACCCCATATTTTTATTATTTTTATTTTTTTTGAAAATCGGTCTATCCAACCAAATTCTTCCGCAACAAGCTCTCCCACCAATGCATCGGAAAAATCCCAATTAAAATCACATTCCTTATTATTCTCAATATATTTTAATGAAAACTCAGTATGATGATCAAATATATCCAAAATACCGGCATTATATTCATAAACAAATTGGCGGTATGCTATCTTATTATAATTATCCAACTGCTCTTTATCCAAGCTTTCAAAAAAAGCTTTAAATATCTTGTCCTCTTTTTTGTATTTATCAATCTTGTCATAGACATTGTCCACGCATTTTTTTATAAACAGTTGTCCAAAGCCATCCATTACTTTGTCCCAAAATTTTTCAAATTCTTTTTCATTCATAAGTCCGGATTTTTGAATTTTTGATTATATATATTTGTAATCTCCAAAATATCAATATTATATTTAGGATCAGATAAAGTTTCTTGCATAGATTCCAAAGATTTGTAAATAAGTCCCTTTGCTTTAGATAATGGCACTCCATTGTCAGTCATTGCTATCAAATTTGTCATTAATATCTTGCTTTGTGATGCAAGATAAATGTGTGCTTATATATAAAAACTCTTGCCCGTTGCAAATTAGTAGTTTTTACTATTAATATCTAAGTTTCTTTTTCTTTTATTTTCTTGGTGTATTTTTCTCTAAGTTTTTCTAACTTTTTTTCTGTAAATCTTATCCCGTTTTTAAATAAATAGGCATTAAAATATTTTGTCACTTCCCACATTTTTTCTACACGCTTCAATGTTTGTCGCTCCGTATCCACAGATATTGTACCTAGAAAATAACTAAACCTTAGACCTGGCCAATTCTTTTTTACATTAAAATCATAATAAGCCTGATGCCTGTAGTTTTCTTTCTTAATCCATTCATGACCAGCTTTTTTGAAGCTCTCTGCAATAGGGGATTCTTCCGCCCACATTAATTCCGGGTCAGAATCAACATATTGTTGCCATTCAAGCAATGATATTTTGTCTTTATCTTCTATTAAAGAAGAAGGTAAAAATTTTTTCCCTTTTCTTATGTCCCAACCCATACTATTTTACGTATTTTTCCAGTGTAGAAATATTAAAATCAATTTCAGGATAAAGTCCCTTTAAATGATTTTTCCAAGTTATTGCTTTTGAAGGGGTATATACATCTTTTGGCATATAAATATCTAATCTTACTTTAGAATAATTTAATTCATGCCCTGCCCAATTAATACCTTCAGATAAACCAAGTTTTAAATTCTCCAAGTGTTTGATGTTTTTTGAAGTTAACCATTTTGTAACATCAGCTACTTTTGTTGTTTTCATACTAACAGCAAGGCTTGAAGTTATTTCTATAACGCCATCAACAACCTTTCTGCTTGATTCCTTAAAAGCATCTATTGCTTTAAAATTTGATGCAATTGTATTAGTAGACACCATTCCCTCTTTTAAGTATCTAAATTCAACCATCAACTCTTCAAAAAATCGTCTGTTATTGAAAAATTCGACCACATCATCTCCAGACTTAATAACAAAATCCCATCCTTCTTGAATATATTTTTCAAGCTTCTTAGGGGACATTTTTTTTATTTCCCTAATAACATTTCTACAGCTATTATGCACCACAACCCCTTCTTCCCCCACCAAAAAATTATGCCAATCCTTCACCTCCAGGTTATAAACCGTCTTAACACCTTCACGCTTTCGTGAAGAGATGACTATCGCTGCTCCTGACTTTGCAAGAACTTTCTCGCCCACTCTCAAGTCTCCTGCAGCCACCCAATCCCCTGCTGTCAAGGAATAAAACGGATGTACTGCCGTCACTCCTATCGTATCTCTCTTGCCTTCTACGCCGTCCTTATCCTCTACAAATGTAATATCAAAAACCGTACCGGATTGATGGATAATCAAGCCGGTGACGGGCTTGTAAACGTAGTCATCATCCGAATCTTCATCCACAGGTTTTTTCTGTGGAAGTATGTGTTTGATAGTCGTTATCCTAAATGCACCTTCGATGCCCTGCTCGGGAAGATGCAAATCCACTATGGCATTTATGCTATAATTTTGCTTTTTTATCCACTCGGAGTGCAATGCCAATTTCATTGTCGATGTGCCATCGA
>JALVEE010000184.1 GCA_027008645.1 Saprospiraceae bacterium | reverse complement strand
CATTCCAATGTTTGTTAATGGTGCTCTTAGAGAATTTAACAATAATTTTCACGAAATAACATTTTCAAAACCGGTTAGTAAGGCTAGTTTTTACTTTGGGAAGTTCTTTGTAGGGCTTTTACTAGGAGCTATACCTTTTATCGGAGTATTACTTGGGTTTATCATAGGAGTGACCTTGCCAAGTGCAAATGCAGAGAAAGTCAGTGCATTTGATATAATACCTCATATCAATTCATTCTTGATATTTATTATTCCAACGGTATTTATCGTCGGTACATTGGTCTTTATATTGTCCCTAATGACAAGAAAAGCGATGTATGGATATATCGGAGCATTGGCTTTTGTGGTTTTATCCGCGGTATTGGGGAATTATATCAGTGATCTGGACAATCAATTAATCGGCGCATATTTAGATCCACTGGGGATAAATGCCTTTGATTTTATAACAAAATATTGGTCTCCGGCAGAGAAAAATATCAATTCTGTAAGTTTGGCTAATCCTTTGATGCTTGTTAATCGCCTTATATGGATTGGGATTTTTGCTATGATATTGATTGGATATTATTTTAAATTTAATTTATTTACCAATAAAGATAAATCTAAAAGTAAGAAAAATATAGAAGAAGATGAAGTATCTGATAAATCTATCGCAATACCTGTTTTTAACCCTGTTTTTGCCAAAAGGACTTGGTTGGCACAGTACCTTAATTCTGTAAAAATAAATACTAAATACATCGTTTTTTCAGGGTTTTTTATAATAATTATAGCTTTTTTTATAGTTCAGTTATTGACAGGAGCTATAAATGTACAATGGTATGGAATCTCAACATTACCGGTAACAGGACATGTAGTAAGAGATATTATTGGCCCCACGTATATTTTTCTGATCATTATACTGGTTTTCTTTACAGGAGAGTTGTATTGGAGAGAGAAAGAAAATAATATTTCAGGAATAATCGATTCGACTCCAGCTTCAAATACAGTGCATTTTCTGGGAAAGTTTTCAGCCTTGATGATTGCGATGTCGATATTGATCTTTATCGGGATAATCATAGGAATCTCCAATCAATTATATAATGGATTTTATGATATTAAACTAAACGTTTATTTTATTTCTGCTCTCGTTCAGCCTTTGCTTTCAATGGTATTATGGGTGATGATTTCATTTTTAGTTCAGTCTTTGGTTAGTAATAAATTTTTGGGTTATTTTATAGTGATAGTGCTTTTTGTCATAAATCCTTTTTTGAAGTTGATTTTTCATTATAGCTCCAATTTGATTTCCTTGAATTCAACGGGAGCGTTGAATTATTCGGATATGAATGGATATGGTTTTTATGATTCATATGTATGGTTTAGAACTTATTGGTTGGTTTTTGCAGCGATTATAGGTTTGTTGACATTGATGTTTTGGAATAGAGGAGAGACCACATCTTTTTTTGATAAATTCAAGGTTTTTAAGAAAAGAATGACCGGAAAGAATCTCGGGATATTAACTGCACTTCTCGTATTATTTGCCGGTATTGGAGGATATATTTATTACAATACAAAAATACTCAACAAAATAGTAACTTCAAAAGAGTATGAAAGTAATTTGGCTAATTATGAAAAACTGTTCAAAAAGTATGAAAATATAGATCAACCTATTCTTAAAGATGCCAATTATTTTATAGATATTTATCCTGATGAGAGAAAATTTGAAGCAAAATCCGAATTGTCATTGGTAAACGAAAGTGATAATGATATTGATTCTCTGCATTTTACTATTGGAAGTGAAAAATGGAAGATTGATATAGATATACCAAATTCTGAATTGGTTTATGAAAGTCCTCATTATAGGATTTACAGGCTAAATACTTCGTTAAAACCCGGTGAAAGGATTAACTATACGGTTCATTCCATATATGAAACCAAAGGATTTAATAATTCAGGAAGATCAAGCGTTCATAGGAATGGAACATTTATCAGCTCTTTCAATTTCTTACCAGTTTTTGGCTATGATAAAAACAGTGAATTAAGTTCCAAAAGCAAAAGGAAAAAATATGGTTTGCCTGAGAAGAAGAATAGAGTAGCACCATTGAAAGAAAATTGTGGTAAAGATTGTATGTCAAACTACATAGGTAAATATTCAAATTGGGTAAATATTGAAACAACTATTTCGACCATAGAATCACAGACAGCTGTTGCCCCCGGTTCTTTAATTAAGAAATGGAACAAGGATGGGCGCAATTACTATAAGTATAAAATAGATGTTCCTTCGCTTAATTTTGTGTCTTTTGTATCTGCCGATTATCAAGTTAAAAGAGATAAAGTCGGTGATGTGGATTTGGAAATCTATTATCATCATGAGCACACTTATAATATAGATAAGATGATGAAGGCTCTTAAGGAAACGATAGCCTACAACAGCAAAAGTTACGGTAAATACTATCACAAACAAGCTAGAATTATCGAATTTCCTTATGGTTCTTATGCTCAGGCATTTCCCGGTACTATGCCTTATTCCGAAAATATAGGTTTTATACTGGATATTGACAAAGATCACGGGGATTTGGATATGGCTTTCAAGGTAGGATCGCATGAGACCTCTCATCAATGGTGGGCTCATCAAGTAATAGGTGGGGATGTTCAAGGGGCAACAATGTTGTCTGAGAGCTTTGCGGAGTATTCTTCATTGATGATACTTAACCCAACTTGGGCATTATGAAATACAACCAGCTGTTTATTAGCGTGTTAAAAAATTAGTGGTACACTACATATTTTTTAATTGTAGGAATAGTTGATTTACATTTAGTTGCATCAT
>JALVEE010000183.1 GCA_027008645.1 Saprospiraceae bacterium | reverse complement strand
GACAGAAAACAATGTCCCAATAGGTTATTCAAGAGATTGGATAATGGAATTTGTAGAAGGAGATTTTCCCAAATTGAATTTGCATTTTGAAACACAAAGATGTAATCATTGTGATGATACTCCTTGCGTTAGAACATGTCCTACCGGTGCTAGCCATGTTGCGGAGGGAGGTATAGTGAAAGTTACCCACAATGAGTGTATCGGTTGTGGTGCTTGTATTGAAGCGTGTCCCTATGATGCGAGGTATTTTCATCCGGATGGATATGTTGATAAATGCACATTTTGTGACCATAGATTAGAGGATGGACTCGACCCAGCATGTGTTTCTGTTTGCCCAACAGAATGTATGCATTTTGGAGATTTGGATGATCCGGGAAGTGATGTTTCCAAACTTCTAAAAGAGAGAGATAATTATACGATTATTCCTGAGGCGGGAACGAAACCACAAATATTTTATTTAAAATAACAGATTATGGAAAAATTATTAGCTACTGATAGACATATACACGGACTATATCCGCATGTTGATATTTGGGGATTTCCAATATCAGCCTATCTTTTCTTAGGTGGATTGGCCGCCGGAATTTTACTTTTTGCGGCCATATATTACCTGCTTGGAAGAGAGAAAGAAATGCCTTTTACTGTGAAAATAGGTCCTTTGTTCGCGTTGCCAATCATTATGTTAGGTTTGTTTTTATTGGTTTTTGATTTGCATCACAAACTCTTTGTTTGGCAGTTGTTTATGACAGCAAGGGCAGAATCTCCAATGTCTTGGGGTGCTTGGACCTTGGTTATTGTTTCAATATTTTCAGTATTATGGCCATTGAGTTTTGTGGATAGTATCGATGAATACCTAATCAAAAGAGGTTGGTCCAAAATGACAAAGGTTACCGAAACCATTATCAAATTTGAACATAAGTGGATTATCCCTCATTTCATCATAATGTTTTTTAGAAAGTATAGAAAATTTTTCGCAGTGATATTATTGATTTACTCCGTAATATTAGGAATATACACAGGTATTTTACTTTCAGCTTTCAATGCACATCCATTGTGGAACAATCCGATTCTGGGACCACTGTTCTTGACTTCAGGTGTTTCTACTGGATCTGCTTTTGTGATGTGGCTTAGCGACAATCACAAAGAGAGACTATTGATGTCTGCTATAGATATGTCACTTATAGCAATAGAATTGTTTTTTATCGTGCATATGTTTATGGGAATGGAAGCAGGAGCTGAAGCGTATAAGCATGCTGCCGATTTGTTTTTAGGTGGTGAATTTACTGCTATTTTCTGGGGTGTATTTGTGGGTTTGGGATTGATATTGCCTTTTACATTGGAAGCATTGGAATTAAGAGGTTTTCATGTTCCGACAGCTTTGCCTGCACTATTGATTTTAGCCGGCGGATTGCTTTTTAGAATTTTAATGGTATCGGCAGGTCAGATTTCAGAATATCCCATGATGCCTTAATGAAATTAAAATTAATTAGATTATGAGTAAAAAAAGAAAGAAAAGGACTAAATGGCTTAAGAATTTTAAATTCAACAAAAGAAGCAATAGATATATCAATCCTTATGTGGGAGGATTTTTCCTTGGTCTGCTTATTATAGTTGCCTTGTATTTTTCAGGAGAAGGTCTTGGATCCAGTGGTGGTTATCGCGATGTAGCTGTTGCCGTATTGGATAAAGTTACACCTGAATATGCTCACAATAATTCATATATCGGACCTAGATTGGCTAGCGGAGAATCTCCATTGAAAACCTGGTTGGTGTTTGAACTGATTGGAGTAATTATGGGAGCTATTCTGTCTGCTGCGATTTTCAATAGATTGCACTTAAGGATTGGTAAAGCACCACATCTCACAGATAAAAAAAGACTATTATTTGCGGTAATTGGTGGAATACTTTGGGGAATTGGAACACAGTTAGGACGGGGTTGTACCTCAGGTTTAGTCTTATCGGGAATGGCAGTAAATTCCTTATCGGGATACATCGGTTTGATAGGTATCTTCGGCTTTGGGTTTATTTTTGCCATTATTTTTAAATCAATTTGGATAAAAACTAATAAATAATAAATTATGGGACCATTATATCCACAGGAAATTATTAATTCCGAATTCAATATCCTTATCGGTCTGTTTATAGGTGTTGTTTTTGGATTTTTGTTGGAAGCATCTGGCTTTACCAATACCAGAAAACTGGCAGGTGTTTTTTACGGTTACGACGCTACTGTAATTAAAGTGTTTTTTACAGCTGCAATGACAGCGGCAATTGGCTTGCTTATCATGCATTATTTGGGTTGGATTGATGTTAAATTGACATTTTATCCTAAGACATTTTGGATTCCTACGTTGGTAGGAGGTGCAATTATGGGAGCAGGGTTTATCATTGGAGGCTTTTGTCCGGGTACGAGTCTTTGTGCAGCAGCTACGGGAAAAATCGATGCTGTTGTATTTATCGGGGGAGTATTTTTAGGGATTTTCGGATTTATTTTTACTTATGATTCTCTGTTTTCAGGTTTGAGAATGTCGGGAAAAATGGGTGAAACAGATATCGCTCAATGGCTTGGAATTAGTGATGGATTGTTTATTTTTATAATGATAATTGTGACTTTTGCATCATTTTTTGTATTCCAAAAATGGCAGGATTCTCATACTAAAGATATGGATCAACGGGATTTGAATGAGTTGGGATTGAAAAAACCGGAATAGAGAATACTCTTAGTTGTTAAAACTATTTAAAATAAAAAACAGTATTTTATGAAAACTAATTTAAAAGAAAAAATAGTATTTGCTTTGATGCTTATCGGAGGTATTGCTGTGATTTTTCTACCTGATTATAAAAAGCATCCTAAGGTCATGAAACCAACTATGCTTTTGGAAGAACTTAATAAGAAAGAAAGATATGTCACTACCGATGAATTGGCAAAGGCTTTGATGATAAAAGATCCGAGTATTATACTGATTGATGTAAGATCAAAGGAGGATTATAATCATTTTACTTTGGATGGTGCTATCAATGTCCCAATGGAAGATTTGTTGAAAGAGGATTATCTGGGATATTTGGATCAAGATGTATATAAAACAGTTTTGTTCTCCAATGGAACAAGTTTGGCCGATGAAGCATGGATGATTATGAAAAGTCACGATTATCAAGGCAATTATGTATTGAAAGGAGGACTTAACAAATGGTTTAAAACAATTATCGATCCGGAAAAACCCGGAGAAACAGCTGATTTGGCTGATAGAGAAGTTTATGAATTTAGAAGAGGTGCTTCAATGTTTTTTACAGGAGTTTCTGCCGGTGGAGTTGGTTCGTCAGGAGCTGCTCCAAAAAAAGCTAAAGCTGCACCAAAGCCAATGGTTAAGCGTAAGAAAAAAGAGGTGTCAGGTGGGTGTGGATAGGCTGGAGCAAAGTGGAAGCTGGAGCGGAAGCTGGAGCGTAGCGGAAGTCCCGCATAGCGAAGCGTACTGCGGGATTCTGCATAGCGAAGCGTACTGCGGGATTTCAGGTTAAAGGTTAATGTTTAAAAAAAATGTTTTATGATGAAAAAAATAAATTTTGTATTAATAATATTAGCGAGTTTGGCAATGTTCAACTCCTGTACTAAAGACGTGGCTCTTGATGCAGGCTCATCAAATAAAAGGTGTGCGATTAATGAATTGTCAATCAATCAAATTACAGACTTGCTTTATAGCAAGAATATGGATGGTGTACAATTTATAGATATTCGTAGTGCACATGATTATTCAGAAAGTCATATTCCCGGTGCAATTAATTTGCCATTAAAAAGTTTTTTTGATAAGAGGCAATTTGCGAAAATAGATGGAGAAAAATATCTTATAGTATATGGTTATGATTCCTCAACTCCAAGATTAGTTTCGTTATTGTCATCTCACTTTAAAAAAGCAAATCTATATGTGGCAATGGGAGGCTACGATTATTTAAAATCAAAAATTATGGACAATTACGGCGTTTTTAGCGGTATTTATGATGATGAAGTACCTCTTTGTGACTACTCCAAGAAGATGAATGAAATAGCAAGTAGAGCCGGCGCGGCTGCAAGTAGTGCAAAAGCAAAACCAAGTGCTGCACCAAAGCCAATGGTTAAACGCAAGAAAAAGGAAGTGTCCGGTGGATGTGGATAGTCCATAGATGATAGATGATGGGTGATGAGAGATGAGTGATGAGAGATGAGTGATGAGTAGTGAGAGATGAGAGATGAGTGATGAGAGATGAGTGATGAGAGATATTGAGAATGTTAATCAAGTAAAAAAAGAAGAAAATAGAATATAAAAAGTATAAAAATGAAAGATATAAAATACTTATTTGCAATAATTGTTGTTCTTGGATTATTTTCTTGTAAATCTGAGATTTTTAAACACAAAACTCTTGGGAAAAGCGGTGATATATCCAAGTTTTTGCAAACAAAAGAGTCTAAACCTTTAGCTCAGGTATATTTTGAACATGGAAATTTTGTGAATTCAAGAATGTTTCCACCTATAATTAA
The DNA here is from genome assembly GCA_027008645.1 of Saprospiraceae bacterium. Classification (GTDB taxonomy): domain Bacteria; phylum Bacteroidota; class Bacteroidia; order Chitinophagales; family Saprospiraceae; genus JADJGA01. The sequence goes on along the minus strand of JALVEE010000183.1, from coordinate 5,785 downwards.
GAATACAGAGGTGTATGCAAATCAAAACGACTATCTGATAATAGATCTCAGAAAAGCAGATGATTATGAGCAAGGTCATATCAATGGTGCTTACAATGTCCCAATGAAAGATGTTATTGATTTTTTGAAAAACAAGAGAAAAGCGTCATCTGTAGAGAAAGTTGTATTTGTTTGTTACACCGGGCAAAAAGCTTCATATACTACAGGAATTACAAGATATGCCGGCTTTGATAATACTTATGTGATGTTGTTTGGAATGGCGGGATGGAATGCTGAATTTTCAGGACCATTGAAAAAAGCATTTGGAGACATTAGCGATAAAAGTCTTCTTGAAATAGCAAAAGGAGAGCATAAAACAGATGGAGAAGAGCATCATGCATCTGTAGAGCATGAGGAGCATAAAGCAATAGATTGGTCGATATTTCCTGTACTGGATAAAGGAAGCTTTTCGATGATAACGGAAAAAAGAGCTAAAGAGCTTCTCAATCTTAAAAGACCGGATTTCTTAGTGACAAAAGGGGAATTGGTTGACAATCTCAAAAAGAATATCGATTATTATTACTCAATTGCCTATATGAGTAAGAAACAATTTGATTATGCGCACATAAAAGGTGCACATCAATATACTACAAGAAAGGACTTAAGCCCTGATCATAAACTAGCAGAAGTTGCAAAAGATAAACCGGTATTGGTTTACTGCAAAACCGGACACACGGCGGCTAATGCTACTTCTTATTTAAAAATGCTTGGGTATGATTCAAAGTCATTGATCTTGGGATCTAGTGCTATAATGCAAAGTCTTTGGGCAGAACAAGGTTGGCAGGTTAAAGATGTGTCCGCTTTGATTAGCGATTTGCCGGTGGTAAGAGGTAAAAAAAGAACCAATAGCAATCCATTTTTGGCAAAAGCAACTAAGAAAAAATCAGGTGGTGCACCAAAACCAATCGTGCGAAGAAAGAAGAAAGAAGTAAGCGGTGGTTGTGGTTAGAAAAGACAGACAGGTATTAAACAATTCTCTATATACTTTGTAATATATGCTATATTTTAGAGTTAAATTGGTACAAATATCAAAGTACATATATGAGCAAAGTAAAAAGAACTGAAATAAGCACCTTGGGAGAGTTTTGTCTTATAGAAAAGCTTACAAAAGAATTTAGATTAAAAAACAGATCAAGTATAAAGGGTGTAGGTGATGATGCGGCCGTTTTGGATTATTCGGGCTTCAAGACTGTCATATCTACTGATTTATTAGTAGAGGGCATTCATTTTGATTTAGCATATTTCCCATTAAGACATCTTGGGTTTAAATCGGTAATTGTCAATCTGTCTGACATCTATGCGATGAATGCAATACCGAAGCAAATTACTGTTTCGATAGCTTTATCAAACAGGTTTTCGGTAGAAGCATTGGAAGAAATATATTTTGGAATCAAAACCGCCTGCGATGCTTATGGTATAGATTTAATAGGTGGAGATACTACATCTTCCAAATCCGGCTTGGTGATTAGTATTACTGCTTTAGGGGTAGGGAAAGAAGAAAAATTGACGTATCGTTCGGGTGCAAAGCCGGGAGATATTATATGTGTGACAGGCGACCTCGGAGCATCTTATCTTGGTCTTCAACTACTGGAAAGAGAGAAACAATTGCTCCAATCAGACCCTAATATAAAAACAGATCTTGAAAATCAAAAGTATATTGTAGGCAGATTTTTAAAACCTGAGGCTAGGTATGATATCATAGATTTATTTCATAAATCCGGACTGAAACCCACTGCTATGATGGATATTTCCGATGGATTGGCCTCAGAATTATTTCACATAGCAAAACAATCAAAGGTAGGAATTCTAATTGAGGAAGAAAAAGTGCCAATGCACCCTGACAGCCAACAAATGGCTCTTAAATTTAATGTAGATCCTATTAATGCTGCGCTAAATGGAGGTGAAGATTATGAGCTTTTGTTTACGATTGACCCAAAAGATATGGAGATTGTAAAATACATGCCCGATATTTCAATAATCGGTGAAGTAAAGAAACTTGAAGAGGGTATTAAAATGCTTTCTACAGGAGGTAATCTATTTAATCTTAAAGCACAAGGGTGGAAGCATTTTTAACAATCAACAGGTATTTTGTCAATTCTTCTTTGATGTCTTCCTCCTTCAAAATCCGTATTCAAAAATATTTTTACCATTTCTTTTGCCAAGCGTAAACTTACAAACCTTGCCGGCATTGCTAATATATTAGCATCATTATGTTGTCTTGCCAGTTCCGCTAATTCCTTTTTCCAGCACAGAGCAGCACGTATTTTTTGATGTTTATTTGCAGTTATTGCAGCACCATTGCCACTACCACACATAATTATACCGAGGTCAACAATTCCTTTTTCTACATCTTCGGCAACAGGATGTATATGGTCGGGATAATCGGTAGAATCATTGCTAAAGGCTCCATGGTCAATTGTCTCATACCCCATTTTATTAAGCATTCTGATTATAGATTTTTTATATTCAAAGCCTGCGTGGTCACAACCGATTGATATTTTTTTCATTTGTTGAATGTTTGCTTAGCAAGTATAAAAAAACAAACCCGGATGACTCCGGGTTTGTCTATACTAATAATTTATTGATTCAATTTATTGTCTTCCATATATGGTTTTAGTTTGGATTCGATTTTCTTTTTGTAATCATCGTCTCCAAGAGCAGGTAATAATCTCATTATTCCTCCAATAGCCATTTGAGCTTTCTGAATTTCAATGTCAAATGATTGCAAATCGTCTTGATCCAAAGAGTAGAAGAACTGCATATATTGATCTACATTATTTGTTAGGATATCAAGATGCTTTTCTGCTTCTTCTATTTCACCTGCTGATACGAGGACTTCGATAAATGGCAATACAGAATAATCATAAGCGAAATTGAAATCAGGAAATGCTTCAAAATATTTTTTAGCCAATGCGACAGCCTTCTTTTTATCTCCTCTTTTAATGAGTTCTTTTGCTGCTCTTGACATTACCATTTTCATAGCACTGATCTCCGGACCATAGCTTTCATCGACAAAAGTTTCTACTTTGTCAAAATTACCCCATTTCCATTTGGTCATCACATTTTCATAAATCTTGTCAGCATCTACTCTTCCACTACCATATATTCCCATTCCTTTACTGCTTTTTGATTTGATTGGAACAATTCTTAGCCCTAAACCTTCAAGTTCTGTGTAATCATTTAGACCTAACAGTTTCTCATTTCTCACGGTAACGGAGAAATATATCGGTCTATCTTGAAGATTATTTGCCAGTATATCCAAAATAGCTATTTCATCTTTAGTGAGATAGTTCTTTTTATCAAAATTGAATGGTATCTTATTTACAAATTTACTACTGTCACTTTCGCTAATCCAACCTGAACTAACAGCCTTTTTGAAATCTACAGGAATATACATCCTTTTGGTTGGAATAAAGCTGGGGAAAGAAGTTCTTGCACTTCTGATAGGATGCCCTTCTGACATAAATCTCAATACGTTTTTCAAAGGCCAAACTTGTTTTAATTTTGATTGATCAGGATTGTAAAATACCATCTGGTTTCTTTTATTTCCTCTTATGCTATCAGGAGGTATTGATAGTTTAATTGCAGGAGAATCATTTATTTTTTTTCTCAATTTATTTATATACCAATCGACGGCTATAAGGCTTAAGTTAACCACCCTCACATCTGGTCTTATGCCTTCAACTTCTTGTGCGTACCACAACGGGTAAGTATCATTATCACCATAAGTAAATATAATAGCATCTTTGTCACACGAATTAAGGAAGTTGGATGCGTAATCTCTCGTAGCATAGTGATCCTTTCTGCTCATGTCATCATAGTTTTGAACTCCCATCAAAACCGGTGCAGTAAGTACCAATAATGATGCTATTCCTGCTACTAAAGTCTTATTGTGTTTGATATAAGACAATAATGTGGTGTATAATGCAGGGACAGCAAGTCCAATCCAAATAGCAAAAGTCAAAATAGAACCCGCCAAAACATAATCTCTTTCCCTCGGTTCATTTGGAGGTTGATTAGCGTATAAGATGATTCCCACTCCTGTGATTAAGAATAATATCATCAATGCGAAGAAGTCTTTTTTTCTTCTTTTGTATTGAAAAAACATACCTAACAAACCAAAGATAAAGGGTAAGAAAAAATAACCGTTATGCGCTTTCTCCCTCTTCATGGAGTCAGGCAAAAAGTCCGTATTGTAGTACATGGCATCATCCAATGGTTTGATGCCTGATACCCAGTTTCCTTTGGATACATCCCAAGAGTAATACCCTTGTTGTTTGTTTTGTTTTCCGATAAAATTCCAAGCAAAATAACGCCAATACATCCATTTCAACTGATATCTGAAAAAGAAAGAAAGGTTTGATAACATTGTAGGTTTCTTAATCCCCCATGCTTTGTAGAGCTTTGTATGTTGGCCGTCATTGTGACCGATTCTCGGAAACCACATCAGGTCTTTACTGTCATAAACCGGTGTCATCTTTTCGTCAACCTGTTCATAGTGGTCACCTACTCTTCCATATCTTGGTTCTGTAGTATAATTAGAAGGCTTTGCATTAAAATGAGGACCTCTCAATAAAGGTCTTTCACCGTATTGTTCTCTATTGAGATATGGTAAAAGCCTGAATGCATCACTAGGGACATTCATATTGACAGGAGTGTCAGCGTTAGCTCTGATTACTACGACTCCAATGGTAGAAAACCCTATTACCATAAGCATTGCACTAAGTGTAATCAAATGGAGTATATAATTTCCTGATTTTTTGGAATACCAAATACCAAGATAAATAAGACCACCTATAGTCAAAATAGTAGGCACTAATCCCGAGTGAAAAGGTAATCCCAAATCATTTACAGTGAATAATTCCCACCATGTCCATAGTTTAGGAATACCTGCAATGATTATTTTAAGCTGAAATCCAATCATCGCAACTCCAATAGCAAGACTGATTAATATGCCTTTAATATTGTGATTTGTATATTTTTTATAATAGTATAATAATGCTATCACAGGGAAAGCCAAAACACTTAATAAGTGAACCCCGGTCGAAAGTGCTATTGAAAAAATAGCGAAAATCAACCATCTGTCTGCTTCAACCGTGTTGGGTAAATTATACCATTTGAATGTAGCCCAAATGGTCATCGCTGTGAAGAATGTTGACATGGAATAAACCTCACCCTCTACTGCTGAGAACCAAATCGAAACAGCAAATGCAGTAGCAAGACCGGCAACCAATCCACCTGCGGCTACACTGTACATTTGTGCTTTGTCCAATTCACCGTCTTTTCCCACCAACGTCAATTTGCCTAAGATTATGGTTGACCAAGCGATAAACATCGCCGCCAAAGCTGAAAACAATCCTGACATTAGATTTACGGCAAATGCAACATTTGAAGGGTTATCTGATATCAATTTAGCAAAATTGGCAAATAATCCTCCGAACATTAGAAAAAGTGAAGCTCCCGGTGGGTGTACCACTTCCATCTTGTATGCTCCAAGTACAAATTCACCACAGTCCCACAAACTCCCCGTTCTTTCAACGGAAAAAAAGTACACAATCGCAGTTATTAGAAATACTAATATTCCCGTATAATTCGTTAGTTTTTTAAAATTCATTTGAACTATTTTTATTTTGAATCAACAAAAATAACTATTTTAACATATATTTCTCAATTCTGAAAAATAATATTTTATATTTGTGATAATATTATATATAAATTTTATCTAAATGAAACTAATTTTTACAAT
>JALVEE010000182.1 GCA_027008645.1 Saprospiraceae bacterium | reverse complement strand
AAATATCCAAAATACTAACTGTCTGTATTTCTGGTTATTATCTTCAATACATTATGATTATATCGTCGTTTTACAGGTGTAACTGTCAAACTCAAGAGTTACCTTGATAAATTCATATTTGGTCTTTATATGACAATCGTTGCACATGTTTGTAAGCCGTGTATATTTTTGTTTAAAATCATTTACATCTTTAGATTCAATAGTAGCTTTAATACTGTCAATATACGGAGAAATCATATGTAATAATCTTGTTTCTTTTCTTGATGATTGATATTTTCCCAAGTCTTCCAGCAATTCATTGATTTCGTGAATTTCAAAACCAACCAATTTCCAATTTTTGTTAATACCACTAAACCATAGCTTTGTATGATGTCTCTGAATGCCACTCATCATTTCGCCAAAACCCGGTTTATACATATTTTTTAATTCTTTTTCCAGACTATCAATTTTCGCAATCAAAACTTTCCTTCCCCCTACTCTACCATCAGAACAAGACAATATTAAAACTGCTATCAATAAACCTAAATATTTCATTATTTATTAAAATTGTCAGACACGATCCACTCTTTAGTGCCGTGATAATAAGAATAGAATCCTTCTTTGGACTTTCTTCCCAATTTTCCTGCTTGAACCATATTTTTCAACAAAGGACAAGGAGCATATTTCGGATTTCCAAATCCGTCATGAAGTACCTCAAGAATAGCCAGACAAACATCCAATCCGATAAAATCTGCCAATTGTAAGGGACCCATTGGATGAGCCATTCCGAGCATCATCACCGTATCTATTTCATGTACACCGGCTACACCTTCATACAATGAATATATAGCTTCATTGATCATCGGCATCAATATTCTATTTGCTATGAACCCCGGGTAATCATTTACTTCAACAGGTACTTTACCTAATTTTTTAGAAGTATCCATTATAATTTTGGTCACCTCATCACTTGTGCTATACCCCCTGATTATCTCTACTAATTTCATTACAGGTACAGGATTCATAAAATGCATGCCGATCACTTTTTCGGGTCTATTGGTAACAGAGGCTATTTTTGTAATGGAAATAGATGAAGTATTACTGGCTAAAATAGCTTTTTCCGGTGCAAACTTATCTATATCTTTAAAGATACTAAGTTTTAATTCCACATTTTCAGTTGCCGCTTCAACAACTAAATCTGCATTTTTAACAGCATACTCAAGATCGCTCGTAGTTTCAATTTTACTTAATGTTTCACTTTTATCCGACTCGGTGATTTTCTCTTTTTTGAGCATTCTGTCAAGATTGCGGCTTATTGTCTCAATAGCCCTTTCCAGAGCACTTGCAGAGATATCGCAGAGTATGACATCAAAACCTTTCATCGCAAAAACATGAGCTATACCATTGCCCATTGTTCCTGCTCCTATTACTGTTATATTTTCCATAGTTATTTATTTAAATTATGTATTATTTGCCGCCCAAAGATACAATTAAAAATAGGGATAAACAAAAAAAGATTCAATTTCAAAATCGAATTTATAACTCTCAAGCGCAATTTATCAACTGACTAAATAACTCCTATAAAAATCAAATATCTTATCCTTATCATTTTCAGAAAAAACAACATGCTTATATCCTTCCCAAAGTTTATATTCGCACAAATCACCGCATTTATCACAAAATTCACGACTGGCACTACTTGAGGTCACATTATCATCACTACCGTGAGACATTAATATAGGATACATAAGCTTACTTGCATTAGATAATGCATGAAGACCATATTCTCTGATAGTAGAAAAATAACCGGGTGATATCTTATCATATGTAAGCGGATCATTAATAAATCTATCAACAAATTCAGGATTTCTTGACAAATCATCCGGATTGAGTTCACCTTTCATAACAAGCGACGGAAAGAGGTTCTTCCCAATTTGTGCTAAAAATAATTTAAGCTTTGGAGGCTCAAATGCTAATTTCAACCAAGGTGAAGAAATTACACTTTTACCAATCCTATCAGGAGATCTCCTCAATAAATAATTAAGAACAATACTTCCCCCCATACTATGTCCAAATAAATTTATCGGTAATCCCCCTACTTGCTTTCTTGCAAAATCTAATATACTATCGAGATCATCAAGGAACAATTCAAAACTAGGCACATGTCCTTTCTTCCCTTCAGAAAGCCCATGACTGTGGAGATCATAAGTACAAACAGCATATCCACGATTCGAAAAATAATTTGCAAACTCAACATAATATCCTTGGTGTTCACCATAACCATGAGTTATCACCAAAATCTTATCAAAACTATCTTTTCTATATATTCTCAAATTTAGTCCGGTATCATTCTTGGCCTTAATTTTAAACTCTTCAAAATTATTCTTATTCGTTTCCATATATCGCAATTCAATTAAAATCTTAATCAAAATTAATTAATCCATAAAAATATAAAATTTTAATTAAAAATATTTGAAAATTGAAAGTTTTTAAATTAACTTTGCAACCGCTTTTGAAGAAAAGCTTAAAATAAGGTGTTAAATACCCTAAAATTGCGAAAGTAGCTCAGCTGGTAGAGCACGACCTTGCCAAGGTCGGGGTCGCGGGTTCGAATCCCGTCTTTCGCTCAAGTACAGAGAAAATAAAGATTTTCTCTATAGGAAATGTTTTTTTTATTGAAAATTTGGGTTTTCAATGATTCGAATACGTCTTTCGCTCTATGTTTGAGTAAAAAAGATATTTACTTTTTGAAATAGTTTTTTTTATTGAAAATTTGGGTTTTCAATGATTCGAATACGTCTTTCGCTCTATGTTTGAGTAAAAA
>JALVEE010000181.1 GCA_027008645.1 Saprospiraceae bacterium | reverse complement strand
ATAATTTCCACCATAGCTACGGCTATGCTGAAAATTATATGCTTTGTTCTCGACAAAAATAACATCAACTTACCTGAAACATTACACTTGACTTGACACTAGTTAGTTGGTGCAAAAATTCACAGATTCAATAAAGCATATTCAATCTTATCAGGATATGTTTTTAGGAACAATTTACCGGTCTCTTCCAATGTTTTGGATATTGGTATATAAGTGTAATCTAATTGTTTCACGGATTTGGAATTGTCGTATAGTGAGTCAAAAGAGGCATTCTTAAGAGATTGGGATGTAAGATTGGAAGAATATCCGGGAATAAAATTTAAGATATTCAAAAAGAATGAGGCTATTGATACCAAAGTGGGTGACATCTTGATACGGGGGGGCTTTTTGCCCAAGATATTTGCCATTGTGGAGAAGACATCTTTGAGTTTTAAATTATTAGCGGAACAAATAAATCTTTCGCCAACTATATTTTTTTCCATAAGAAGAATCGCCATTTGAGCTACGTCCCTGACATCAACAAAGCCATTGGTTCCAATAGGATAAACAGGGAGACCGCTATAAACTTTTTTGAATAATTCTCCTGTGCCTATATCCCAAAATCCCGCTCCCATGATAAGTGAGGGGTTCAATATTGCTACAGGGAGGCCTTCTGCGAATCCCCTCCAAACTTCCATTTCGGACAGGTATTTTGATATGGAATAATCAGAATTGTTTTTGCTGTCAGTCCAATCGGTCTTTTCAGACATCATCTTACCGCTTTGGCTTCTGCCGATTGCTGCAATCGAGCTGATATGGATGAGTTTTTCGATATTATTATCATTGCAGATATTGACTATATTTGCAGTACCTTCGACATTGACTTTCATCATTCTCTCCTTGTCTTTTGATTTGAATGAAACCATAGCTGCGCAATGAATCACTATATCGACTTGTCTGATTGCATTCTCCAAAGAGGTAATATCCAAAACATCTCCCTCTAAAAATGTGATTTTATCAACAACAGGGGACAGAAGATCTAATTTACCGGTGCTTCTTTTTAAGCAGTAAAGGTTTTTATAATCTTTTTTTACAAGATATCTGAGAATGTATGAGCCTACAAAACCCGTACCTCCAGTAACCAATATTTTTTTATTTACCACCTACTATTTTTTCTATTTCTTCAACATAGATAGGAATCCGTTCTTTCCCGAGATTTCTGGAGCCCTCTTTTGTGATAAGCATATCATCTTCGAGTCTTACTCCTCCAAAATTCAAATAATTCTCCAATTCTTTGAAGTTGATAAAGCCGATATTAATCTTTTCGGATTTCCATTTTTCAATCAAAGCAGGGATGAAGTAAATTCCGGGTTCATTGGTGATGACATGTCCTTCTTTGAGAGTTCTTGCAAAACGTAAATATGCTGTCCCAAATTCTTTGCTTCTTTGTAGTTCATCGCCATAACCAACCAATGTTTCACCCAGACCTTCCATATCGTGGACATCCATACCCATAGCATGTCCCAAACCGTGAGGCATAAATAATGTGTGTGCTCCATTGGCTACGGCATCTTCAACATCTCCCTTCATTATTCCGAGGTTTATCAATCCATCCGCTATTATTTTGCAAGCCAAAAAATGCATTTCTTTGTATTGAATACCGGGTTTTGATGCTTGGTGTACTGCATCATTTGCTGCTAAAACAATCTCGTATATATTCTTTTGTTGTTCGCTGTATTTACCGCTTACAGGAAAGGTTCTAGTATGATCAGTTGCATATCCCAATGGAGAATCAAAACCTGCATCGACGAGCAATAAATCACCGTTTTTTAATAAGTTTTCATGATTCTCATTGTGGAGTATCTCGCCGTGTTTTGAAAGAATGATTGGGAATGAAACTGCGCCATCGTAAGAAGCAGCTATTCCCTCCATTGCTCCGACTATCTCTCTTTCATAGACTCCTTCTTTTGCCATTAGCATTGCAGTTACGTGCATTTCATAACCAATTGCCATGATTTCATCCAAATGCTCTATTTCGACTTGTTCTTTTATCAGTCTGAGGTCGATTACGGATTTTATCAAACTTTCGCTTGGGGTGTTATCACCTCCTTTTAGCAGATCTGCCAATTGAAGTTTGGTTTCAGCCCTGTATGGTGGTAAAAAGTGAATGGTTCTACCTTGAGATATTGCTTTTTGGATATAATCGTTTAGTTGTCCGAAAGGCTTTGTTTTTTCTACTCCTACCGATGCAGCTAAGTCTTCCACTGCCGGTTGAGGCCCCATCCAGATTATATCTTCGATATCGATATCATCGGCAAAAACAATATCTTCTCCCGAGTCAAAGTCCATAATACCGGCATATCCTGACAGATTCAAACCGAAGAAATATCTAAAACTACTATCCTGTCTGAATTTGTACGGATTGGCCGGATAATTATAAGGTACATATTTATTGCCGAGGAACAATCCTATACCTGAGTCCATTTTTTGATGAAGTTGTTGCCTTCTGTTGATAAATATATTTTTATTAAACATGATAATAGTTTTGCAGGTTTTTTTATTCGATTAAATGTTTTTTTATAGCATTAAGTACAGGTTTTGTAGAATCCTTTTCGCCCCCTGTAATAAAAGCGACAATATCTATATGTTCAGGAATCCAAAGGTCTCCGGGTTCAGGCAGAGTGTAAGATAATGTTTTGACTATTTTATCATATTTTTTTAGATCTGAACCTATAAGTTCTCCGTCGAATGGTGTAATCATATCCCGTAAGACATTATTGAATTCGTACTCTATAACTTTAGATTTACCACCATCATCCGGTATCTTTTGATAGTCGATTATTTTGTTTTCGGTCAAAGCTACACTTAGTTTGAATGTTCCTTTCAAATCTGTTACAGGAGATACAGTAGCAGTTACTTTAACTTCTCTGGTATCGGAATTATAATCCAAAATCATATCCAAGTATGCAACATTTGGCTTTTGTAATTCGGTATTGAGACTGGATTGCCAAACTGTAGGAGGAACAGGAATTTCTTCTGCATCTTCAAAAAACACTCTGTTAAAAGATGCAGCCGGTTTTGGTATTGATGAGGAAGAATGGATACTAAAAACTTTATCTCCGATTTTTGTTCTAAAATCATACTTACTTGAATCAATAGGTAAGGAAAAATCGTCGGAATTATGAATTGCTATCGGTACTATTATATCCCCATATTTCTCTTCCATAGCTTTTATGACTTTTGCGCCGTTAGGGCAATTTGTACATTGTACGCCTGTGAATTCTTCGATTAGAATCGCTTTGTCTGTTGTGGGTGGAGTATATTCCGGAATGGTTATCTCTTTTTCAGTGCAAGACGCCAGAAGTACTACTATAAGAAACGTAAATATTAAATTTATTTTATTCATTGTTTGATAATTTATAAGTTTTTAAAATCTTGAAGAAACACTAAATTTAAGTCCACTAAATGCAGGTTCTACACGGCAAACACCTCCGGAGCATACTACACCTTCTACTTGTTTAACGTATCTTAGGCCGAATCTATTTGAACCATTGGTATAAGTTATACCGAGAGAGGGATACAATATGCTTAGTGATTTTCCATCTTTGTTTTTGGGAGAATGGTCTGCCGGACTGATATTGTACATGGCAGAAGCTTCGAATCCCCAGTGAGGAGCTCTTGAATATTCCACAAACACATTGAGCCAGCTACCGTAATCCTGTTTGGTACTCATATATTGGGCTTCAAAATTTATGGATTGGTATCTGCTAATTCTGTATAGCAAATCGACATAAGGTGTATATGCCACTACTGATTCTGTTCCCTCCTGCTCATATACAGGTTGGTTATATATTTGACGTTGAATTCCGGTGACAAGTTTGAGTTTCCTCCCTTTCAGATAGACAAGCTCTGTAAAAATCTCGTTGTAAAGCAATTCGTTTTCCAGATTCGTAATATTCGAATAATTAATATTGAAACTCAGTTTTCTACTAAAAGCATATCTGATGTCAAATTGGTATGCTTGTTCGCTCAATAATTGAGTTGCAGGACTGTATCTGGCTGTAAGAGTGTAAGTATTCAATCTATTCATAGGAGGAATAAAATTGATAAGCCCTTTGTTTAATGACAGAGTAGGATCTGTTCTGAAATCAAAGTTTTCAGTTCTTTTGAATTCGGCGGTTATCCCCAATTTGTTTTTAGAAAAACCCAAACTTGAATAAACAACACTTCCAGGTTTCTTTACCAATCTTCCGTTTGTTTTTGAACCGTTAAATTCTGTTTTCATAGTATTTGGATCAAAAAATACTTCAGGAGATTTATAAGAACCTTCAAGGTATAATGTGAACAATCCATAAGATATTGTGGAATATGCTGTCGCTAACCAAGTGTTATAGACGGGTATCACTTGCTCTTTGGGATCATAGGCTTTTATTATGTCCACCAATTTATCTATTGTTTTTTTATCGTGTGTCCTGTTTACAAATCCGATACCAGGTGCAATGGAAATTAGATTGTCTTCCTTTCCAAGAGTAAGAAATCCTTCGAGATTTGCACCTCTCAATATTGCCGGATAGGTTTCAAATTCGAGTTTTTGTCTGCCGGTAAATGCTTTTACATTCCAATTTTTCGAAATATCGTATTTTAGTCTTAATCCGTAGATAGCATTGTCGATAAAAAGCGCTCTTTGTTCATATGCCCTGAAAATTGTTCCACTCGCTATTTGGTCATAAAAATGACCGGCTGTAATTTCGAGATTTTTTATTTTCTTTTTGATATACCAATTGCCAATACCTTCATCAGTATAATTGCTATTTGGATTTTTCAGATTTGAATTATTAAACATATCAAAGCGTATTCCCATTTCCCAAGTATCGTAAGTATATCGGAGATTGAGCCAGCTTTCGGCACCATATAGCAGGTGGTCGTATTGGGGAATATTATCCGCACCGATTAAAGAATCTCTCAAGAAAAAATTAAAATTGCTTTCCAGTCCTCCCGAAATCACACCTTTTTTTTGAGAAAAAATCTGAGATGAAATAAGCAAGAACAAAACGCTGAAAAAATAAAGTTTCGTTTTATTTAGATACATATCTTTAATAGTTAAATCGATTAATAAATTTTTGATAAGCAAATGTAGATATAATGACGAAATAATAAGGTAAAAATTTATTTTTTTATAAAGATAATTTTTTTCAAACAAATAATGTTTTTTCTTGTACCTTTGCAACTTTGGTTATTGTGATTTCAAAAACGGATAATAATCAAAGGAAAATTTATGTTTTAAAATAGACAAAATGGGAAATCTCTTTTATAATAAAATAATTGTTTTGGGTCTTGTTTCATTCTTTATGTTGGTTTCATGTTCGACCGGCAAGAAAGAGATGAAAGCCTTGGATTTGATGAGTTATGGTGTTCCCTTAAAAGTGAAAGCTCCTGAGGGGACTAAAGTAAAAGTCAAGGATATGAGCATTTACAAAGACATTACTTTGAAAGCCGGTAAAGATTATTTTATACAGATTATAAGCACTTCTGCGACTACCGATAATATATCAAAAATAAAAGAAGAGCTATTGTCAGAAGTCAAGCAAAATCCATTTTTTCACAAGATCATATTGGATGAGAAAAACGGTTTTGTATTCGAAAAACAAATCACAGATTCTACTTTTAATTATGATTTTAGATATATAAAACTACAGGGGGACAATCAGTTCACTTTCCAAACCGGTTTATTTGGTCTTTTTACCAAAGATCAGACTCTCAATATGTATAATTCCGTGAAATAAGATATCCTTTATCTGCCTCTGTAAAATCTCATTGGATAGCTCGGGGTGATATTGCCTGTGCGTATATTTTCCAGTTTCTTTTTGAGCATTCTCAATTTTAGAGGTTTAAATTTTTCGATGAATAATTTGCCGTCCAAGTGGTCGTATTCATGGAGAATTACCCTGGCATTGAATCCGTCATAAGTTTCGATATGTTCATTGAAGTCTTCATCGACATATTGAATTTTCACAATCGACTCCCTTTCCACATTGCCATTGATATCCGGAAAAGACAGGCAACCTTCCTCATAACTACTCAGCTCGCCGGATTTTTCCAATACATGAGCATTGATAAAAGTTTTTTTGATACCTTTTTTGATTTCCATATCTTTTTCGATTTGCACGGTATCTACGACAAACAATCTAATGGATTTTCCGATTTGGGGTGCTGCAAGTCCTACCCCGTTAGTTTTGTACATAGTCTCATACATATCTTCAATAAGAGACCCCAGTTCCTTGAGTTCTTCTTTGGAAATATCTTTTGCTATTTTTTTCAAAAGGGGTTGTCCGTACGCGTAAACAGGTAACTGCATTTTAAATATGATTTAGATATCGTTGTAAAATTAACACAGAGCTGACTTTGTCAAGCATTGATTTATCTTGTCTTTTTTTCTTCTTCATTCCCATTTTTACCAATAAATCTTTTGCTTCAAAAGAGCTCAGAGTCTCATCTTGTCTTGCTATTTGAATAGAGGGAAAATCCTTTTTAAGATTGTCTATTAATTCCTGTATGTTTTTTTCAAAATATACAGGACTGCCGTCATATTGTTTTGGTTGACCGATTACAATTTTTTCCACACTTTCTGTTTTCAGATAATTATCCAAATAATCATATAAATCCTTAGTCAAAACGACGTCCAAGGGATTTACAATTATTTGAAGTGGGTCTGTAACAGCGATGCCGGTTCTTTTAGTACCAAAATCCAAACCTAAAATTCTGCTCATAAACATTTAGCTTTATCAAGATAAACTCATAAACAACTATCATTTGATAAAGGTTTTGCAAAATGGCTTAATATTTATTCGTACAGCTCCAATCTGCTTTTTAATCTTGAAACTTCGTCTTGAAGAGTATTTATTTGTTCAATCAAATTGTTAATAATATCCAAGCCTTCAAAATTTACATCCAAATCAAAATGAATACGCATCAATCGTTCTATTCTGTTTATATCATCTATGTGTATATGCTTTGTAGTCTCAACTTCGATTATTTCAACCAAATCATATTTGGATAGCGAATCGATGAACTGTTGAGGAATATCGTAGTTTACACAAAATTTACTTACTGAAATCGTTTTCATACTCTATCTTAATTTTGATAATTCTGTAAATAATTCTTTCTCTTTAGGGCTCAGATTGGTTGGAATCTTAATGCTGTAAGTAATAATAAGATCTCCGTTTTGCCCTTCTTTTTTATAAACGGGAAGTCCTTTGCCTCTCAATTTGACTTTGGTATTATTTTGTGTTTCAGGCTTAATTTTCAGTTTTACCTTTTTACCGTCAATCGTATTTATTACAAGGTCTCCACCCAGTACAGCTTTGTACAAGTCCAAATCAACAGTTAGGTACAAATTACTGCCATCCCGTTTAAAGGCAGTATTATTTACAATATTAAATTTGATATACAAATCGCCGTTAATACCACCTTCACCGACTTGTTCGCCGTGATTCTTGATTTTTATAACTTGACCGTCGCGAACACCTGCCGGAATTGTTATTCGTATCTTTTTGTTATTTACAGTTATGGTTTGTTTATGAGTCTTTAGTATATCAGTCAGCTGCAATTGCAATTCGGCATTGTAGTCCCTACCCTTGAACCTGGCACGTCTGCCACCTGTCTGACCGCTAAATCCACCACCAAACATAGAGCTAAAGAAATCAGAAAAATCTTCTTCGCTAAAAGACGAATAAGTTTGTCCTCCTTGTCTGCCGCTATATTGTCTTCTTTGTTGCTTAGCCTTTTCAAATTCTTCAGCATGCATCCAATCTTTACCGTATTTATCGTATTTTTTCCTATTTTCAGGATTGCTCAATACTTCATTGGCTTCATTGATTTGAACGAATTTTTTTTCGGCTTCCTTATTGCCCGGATTTACATCCGGGTGGTATTTTCTAGCGAGCTTTCTATAGGCTCTTTTGATCTCCTTTTCGGATGCATCTTTTTTTACACCCAGTACTTTATAATAGTCTATATACTCCATAAAACTTATCGTTTTCTTTTATACTCGTATTCTTTTTTTTCAAGTTCGTATTGGCGTTTTGCCATTTTTTTAAAATCCGAAAATAGTGAATTTGTCAATTTAATAATATCTTCACCTTCTTTTGCAAGTAGCAGTTTTTTACTTTTCAGGTTTAAAGATACACTTACTTTATAAACGGAGGAAGTTTTATTGAAAATAACTTCAAGTTTTAGGTCTTTATCGTAATTTTTAAATAATTCAGAATAGTATTCCAATTTTTCTTCACATAATTCTTTTAATTCTGATTCTAATTCCTTATTGATTTCTTTGGTGTTTTTTATGATTAGTTTTACCATGATTTATTGTTTTAATTTTATTTATTGAAGATGTTTAAATGTTTATGAGCTTATATTATAAATTTATAAAAGAAAAAATAGCCTGTACACTCAAAATATTCGAGTGTACAAGCTGTTTTTGTGTTTAAGACTTGGATTTTTTATTAGAAGCGAATAATTTTTCTTTAAATTTCTTGATATCTTTTTTCAAAACATCAAATTTGCTTTCGCTATTTTCTTTCTTCTTGACAGATTTTTTGAGTACATCAATACTATATGCCAATGCTTTATAATCCTTATCTTTTTTGCCGTAACCCATCTCCTCTGCCAAAGTTAATTGGTATTCTGCATTGTTGAGCAAATTGATTACTTTGTCAACATTATTGTGATCTTTTTTGTCTATCAATGCAGCTTCAATTATCATTTGTTCGGCATTAAGTATAGGCAATGGCTCAACATCTCTTTCTATGACAATTGTACTTAGTGTACTTTCTAATAGAGCTTTAGCCTCTTTTGGCTTATTTTCCTCTAATAAGACTACAGCAGCTTTAATAGCCTTTGGATAAGTAGCTGTGGGAAGCAAATATGTGCTGATAATCATCTCACTTCTCATATCCTTAAGCAAATCACTTGCGGCACGATAATATCCTTTATCCATTGCTTCTTGCGCTAATTTGACTGTTTTTCTGATAGTCTCTATATCTGTCACAAATTCCTCTTTTTGAAAACTGACATCGATAGGAATCAAAGCCAAACTTGGGTCTCTTGCAAGTAAAACTTCAAGTCTTCCAATCAATTCATGACCTTTTTTTATCGCTTTGTCTTTGTCATCGATGTTTTCAATCAAAGATCTTGTTTCAGATATGGCAGTCAATGCTTCTTCAGTAAGTTTCAACTTTCTCTCTTCGACTTGCTTTTCCATATCAGCTATCACTTTTGAATCCAAACTGTCTTTGTTCATCTCCAATGTAGCCTCTTTTTTCAATATGGGTTTTTCTGATTTACCCATTTTAGCTTTACCATCTTGAGCACAGCCTGTTATTGTTGCAAATGCTAAAGATAATCCTAATAATAATACTTTTGAAATTTTCATTTTAATCGTTTTTTAATGTTTAATAAAGACGATAATCCTTTTCACATCGAGCAATCTCCTGAAATTTCAAAGTATTAATAATAATAATCCGTAACCTGTAAATTATACTCTCTGCAAAAAGAATTATCGTTATAATTTTTTTTTAGAAAGAATAATTCAAGTTTAATTCACATGTTTTTCACATGCCTTATTTAACCTTAATTTGTTTAACCGGTTTTGGTTTTGCTTCATCTTTTTTTGGAATAGTCAAAGACAATATTCCGTTTTCGTACTTTGCTGTAATTTTGTCTCCTTCCACTATTTCAGGAAGAGTGAATGTGCGTTTAAAAGACTGATAACTGAACTCTTGTCTGGTTATCTTTTCATCTTCTTTTACTTCATTCTCCACTTTCTTTTCAGAAGAAATAGTAAGTAAGTTATTGTCCAACTCAATATTAAAGTCTGATTTATCAAATCCGGGAGCTGCAACTTCCACTTCAAAAGCATCAGCAGTCTCCTTGATATTTACAGACGGTAATGTTGTGTCAGTCTCTGAGTAATTGTCTCTTCCCCAATTTACTAACTCATTGTTGAAAAATCTTTCAAACATAGTTGGCATCGGATTTTGATATCTTACTAGTGTCATAACAATATATTTTTTTAGGTTAATAAATCAAATATTTCACCTATCACATATCAAATTAAATGCCAATATAAAAAATATGCCAATTAGGCAGAGTGACCAAAAAAAGTATGACAAAACTACAATTACACACTTTGGTTCATGCTCAATATGTCAGTTATATACAAACCTAATGAGGTGAGAATCAAAATGAATTAGATAAATTTAAAATCTTCTTCTGCAACATCCATATCCAATCCTCCTACCAAGTAGGAACTGATTTCTGTCTCTTGGGGTAGTACTTCGACCTCATCGTTTTTCAACC
>JALVEE010000180.1 GCA_027008645.1 Saprospiraceae bacterium | reverse complement strand
ATATCTATATCTGAGTCATCATTATTTTCAGCTCTGGCATAGCTTCCAAACAGACCAATTTTAAGTACTCCATATTGATCTCTCATAAACTCTTTTTTTGAAGACAAGAAATTGATAATTTGTTCTTTTGTCATGAATTCATCCTTGTTTTGAAAGATCAGCTAATGTTTCATTATCTTTTATAGTCAAAGGTCTGATAATTTCTCTTATCATAACAGACACCTGTATATTTAGAGTACATTTTAGCATAAAATCTGGTATTTTTAGAAGTTTTTAAAAGTTAAATATAACGATTGACGTGATGAATAAGCAGTTTTGCGCAATCAAGTTTTTTAACTCTGAAAAATATTTCAGTAAAAAAGGCTCTGCCATCGTTGTTCGCTACTTTTGTTTAAACCCCTGAGAATTGACTCCCATTAGCCATTATTAAACTCGTGAATCAATTTCTGTACGTGAGGCTTTGAATGACCATAACTTACAATAAACACCTGTATATCTTTCATTTTATACAGCTTCAAGGCACGAAAAATCGCTTTGGTGATCCATTTCGGTTCGTTACCGAAAACACCGCCACCGAGAAGCGTGAGATAAATTTTATTGCTATTACCTCTGCGGGAATTTAATACGCCTGCACATATGGTTGCTTCGTATGCAGCTTCCAGTATTATTTTAGCAAACCTGGACCATACCTCTGGCGGATGCTGTGCATAGGCAACCGGAAGCGCTGCGCAATACGCTTGCGTCACTAAATGTTTGGCATTGTTGAGGGTGACTTCCGTATTCCACTGAATGCCGATGCGTAACAGCTTTCTGAGCGCATCGAGTTCAGATTCAGAAGCAGATTTCAATTTATTGTTAATTTCATGCAACCCTTCCCTTGACGCCAGAGCATAACCGTTACGCATTTGCCAGAGACGATTATCTGTGTTATGCAATGCCGCACCGATATCGGCGAGGCAATCTATTTGATTATTCGCACTTTGTCCAATTTGACCGTTACATTCAACAAAATAGTTCCTGTAAATCGTTCCCGCCCCTGCTGCTATGGCACAGGCAGGACCCTGAGTGTGGTCATATTCATACCTGCTAACGCCTTGCTCAGGTGTAATATCGGGAGAGACCATTTCTAAAAGATTGAATTGCGATGCAACTTGAAATAGTGAACCGGCATTGGATTTGTCGGTATGCAGTTGTTGCACATCCGCTACGACTTCATGAAGCGATAGTTTTCCTGATGTGGTTTGGTCATCATGAACACGCTCTCTTAATTCCGCTAAAGAGGGTATTTCCAATTTTCCATAGTTATATGCTTTCCCGTTTATTCTGGATCTCAGTATCGTTCCTTCGACAGACAGATTCTTTCGAACTTGTGCTGGAGATTCTTCATGAAAACCTGTTAGTTCGTCAAACCACATGTGATATTCCTTTGAGAGACATAATAAAGTGGAGAAGGGAACGTAAGTTCTTCAATGCCTTGTTATGAATTATTTATTCTGCTTTTCTTGAAGTTCTCAGCTTGTTCAAAAATATCTTTATAAACCTCATCTCTTTCAACAGGTGGATAACCATGTTCATCCAGCAATAAAATCAGCCCGACTTTTAGAGCCGATTTGATGTCTTCTCTCTTACTCCAATCGGGAAACTTCGCTTGTTCATCCACTAAGTCTTTAACGGCTTTTGCTAAGTCAATGAGTTTTTCCTCAGGGTAACTAAAATCATATTTGACACACAACTCTTTCAAAATATCATAGAATGCTTTTTCCTCAAAATCAATTCCTATTTCTTCTCCTGAAGTAAATTCTTTCTGCACTTCCCAAATCAGATTTGTTAACTGTTCTGCCATTTCCTCATAAACTTCACTACGCAAAATATCATCTTCTTTTCTTTCATTGTATTTTTCAACCAGGGATTGCATTTTTTTGGAAAAATCAATTCCCTTTACTTTATTGACTTTTTTTATTTCTCCAATGGCTTTTGCCAGGAGTTGTTGAAGCAATTTTATTTTCGTATTGGGTAATTTTATCTTGTCGATTTTTGCCAAATAATCTTCATCAAAAAGGTCTTGTTCATTCTCCTTTTCATCTCCAAGTTTAAAAATCTCCTGCACACCGTCACTCTCTAAAGCTTTTTTTATCATTTCCCGAACTTTGGCGTTCATCTGTTCAGTATCGGGGGCATCTCCTTTTGTGAGTTTAAAAACAATAGAACGAACAGCCAAATAGAAGTGTGTATAGTCCCTTTCCTTTTGTGTCAATTGTTCACTGCCTGCACATATATCATAAGCTGCTTTTAGACGTTTTACCAAGCCCATAAAACGTGTTTCGAGTGTTTTGGTTAGTTGTACATATTCAGCAGCCATATTTAGCGTACTTAATTGTTCCAATGCAGAACCCTCAAAATATTTTGAATTGTCAAACTTATAAAAAAGTTTTGCCAATAAATCCAGATGGTTTCTCACGACAACCAATGATTCTCGGATATCTTCAAAATTTTCTTTTTCACCTTTATTGTATTTTGCTAAAGCAAGATTCATTTGTTTTTTAATACCAATATAGTCAACTACCAATCCTTTGTTTTTTCCTTTGAACTTTCTGTTTACTCGTGAAATGGTTTGAATTAAATTGTGTTGGCTTATCGGTTTGTCAATATAAATTGTGTCCAAAAAAGGAACATCAAAACCGGTCAGCCACATATCCACGACAATAGCAATTTTAAAGTTTGATTTTTCGTTTTTAAACTGCCGGTCTAACTCTTTTCGGTACTCCTTTGTGCCCAATAAATCATATAACTCTTTTGGATCGTCTTTTCCTCTGGTCATA
>JALVEE010000179.1 GCA_027008645.1 Saprospiraceae bacterium | reverse complement strand
TGTCTTTTCTTCCTCGTTGATGTAAGCACTGAGAAAATCTTCTATTTGCGAAAAAGATTTTGCTCTTGCCAATGACTTATTCTTCTTTTGGTCGTGTTGTACAAATGCGGTCAAATCTTTTGTATCAGCCAATATCTTTTCTTCCCTCAATAGTGTGATGATTTGTATTACCTCTTCTCTGACTATTCCCAAATGATCCGAAATATAATCTACTCTGGATTCTGCTTCTTCATCGGTTTGGTTTTTGCGGCTTTTAGCGGAAAAAAGTTTTTTTATTATTCTTACGGCATTTACCTTTTGTTCTTTGCTTATACCGGTGATAGTATTTATTTTATCTATAGCTTCTTGTGCATTCTTTGTCAGAATACCGGAGGCAAATATCCTTGGATTGTTCTGCCCCCTTTTTAGATATCCGGCTTGTTCCAATGCTGCAATTGCCGTTTTTACCCGTGATTCTATTTCACTTATATTATCATCCCAACCTGCTTTTCTTGCAATTTCAAGGGCTGAGTTTGATACGAATTTTTTGAAATTTGTTATCTTTTTTATCGCTACCCATATTTGTTGTATTTCTTTGATAGTAATTTTTGTTTGATTCAGTAGTACAAAATGTTTATTCAAGTCTTCTTCGTTGTACAAAACGTAGCAATCGGCAGTGATTTTCTCATCTCTACCGGCTCTTCCCGCTTCCTGCACATAGTTTTCAAGTGAATCCGAAATATCGTAATGAATAACCATTCCCACATCTTTTTTATCTACTCCCATACCAAAAGCCGATGTTGCAACCATTATATCAACATCACCGGCAATAAATGCTTCTTGGTTTTCTTTTTTGGAACTAATATCCATTTTGCCGTGATAAGGCTTTGCATTAAACCCGTCTTTTGTCAGTCTCTCTGCAAGAAGAGAAGCTTTTCTTGTTCTTGAAACATAGATAATAGTTGGACATTTGTGTGATTCCAACAGATTTCGAGCTTTATTGTACTTGTCTTCTTCTTCATTGCTGTTAAAAACCCTGTATTTTAGATTTGTCCTGAAAATATCCGCTTTATATACTTCGAGTTTCAAGTCCAATTTCTCTTCAAAATAATCGCAAATATCTCTTATGACCATTTGTTTCGCCGTAGCTGTAAAACAAGATACGGGTATGGGAAAACTAAGGTTTTTCTTTTCTTGCAATGATTTAATAAAATCGGCAATATACAAATAATCAACTCTGAAATCTTGCCCCCAGGAAGACAAACAATGGGCTTCATCTACGACAAAACGCGCTATTCTTCTACTCAATAATAAACGTTCAATGGTTTTGGATCTCAAGGATTCAGGCGAAATATACAGTATATTAGCCGTACCGTTCTCCACTCTTTCAAATGATTTGCTTCTCTCAATAGGATCAAGCAATCCGTTTATGGTTACCGATTGTGTGATTCCCGATTTTTCAAGATTATCAACTTGGTCTTTCATCAAAGATTGCAATGGTGATATAACTACGGTTAGACCTCTACTACTGTCACCCTCCATCAATGCAGGAACTTGAAAAGTAATGGATTTCCCTCCACCTGTTGGAAAAATAGCCAATAGAGATTTATTGCCTATAGCGGCATTTACCACATCTTCTTGCAGGGATTTCCCATCAAATTTACGATATGATTCAAAACCAAAATATCTTTTCAATGCTTTATTTGCATCCAATGCTTCATCGCAATAATCACAGCCTGTTAGACACACCTTGCTTCTCAACAAATACATTATCCTTTCTATTTCGGGGTATGTTTTTATGACCCAAGGAGGCGTCAAAGAGTATTTATCAGAACTGTTTATTAAAGCCAATGAGTACGCCAATTCAACAGGAAAATGATAAATCATTTTATCCAAAGGAGCATTTTCACATATTTTGGTTTTAAAGAATTTGCGTATCAATTCTTCCAATGTTATAGGAGTATCTGCTTTGTATGAAATATATTCAAAGAAATATTTGAATTCGATTCTATCGGCTAATAAATAATAGAGAATATTCTTAAAATCCTCGTCTAAAGCCGAGAATGCAGCTATTTCATCATAAAATAAATCTCTTGCTTTTATGGAATCATTGACAGGATTGTTAATATCAGAATCTATAAGCTTATCATCTTTTACAAGTCTGTGATATGGTTTTGTTGGAAACAATAAGGGCGAATAAAATAATGTATCTATAAGCTTTATCCTTTTGGAAACCTGTATCGGCAGATAATCTTTTATATACTCCCAATCGTGTTTTAGTGCATTATGTCCGCACAAATACTCACACCCCTCAATAAAATCATTAAACTCATAGAGTTTGTTGGTATGCAGGACGCTATTACCATCTTTAATAGCACCAATATCCAAAATCTTTTGTGATTGTGGGTCAATCTCCGTATCAAAAAACACTAATGGTTTCATTAGCAAGATATAGAGCAAGTATTGTACCAAAGATGCTATTTTTCAATGAGGTTCTATTAATTTTTTCAGGGAATACGGAGATTCAATCATCTATGAGTAAATTGACACCTAAAGAAAGGGTTGATTATTTTAGAGCGGTGGTTGATAAAACACAGTTGGAAAACAGAGATGAAGGTCTATTACCGGAAAAACAAGGAGCTTGGATGCAAAATTTGACTCTGATGGTAATACGGTTTCCACGACAGAACTCACGCCCAATGCATGGTCTAGCAATGTGCCGTTAGGCACAAAATATGGGTAAAAAAGGTCTTTTATCCGACTAAAAAGCGTGCCGTAGGTACGCTATATCAAACACATCGACAAAACTTCTTGTGAAAAAGCAAAAAAATGAAATGCACCTTATCAACTTTTGCAACTCAATTGCAAAATATTTTATCTATCTTCGCGTTAGGATTATTATTAATTTAAACAGAATGAAAAATATTGCAGGATTATTGGCGCTTTATATTTTGGTACTTTCTTTTGTGCCATGTGATGATATATTAGCGACGACAATCAATATTGCATCAGATAATTATTTTTCAGAGCAACACGAAGAAGGACACAGCCATGATTCTGATATGTGCTCTCCTTTCTGTTCTTGTGACTGTTGTCAAACGGAAGCACATCAAATAACTTTATCTACATCATTTGTTTTGGAAAACATATCAACCGATTTGTTGATAACTCCTGTTTTAATTAATGATAAAGAACTCCTTCATAGATTTTGGAATCCTCCCAAATCTTAAGCCATATTGAATTAGATCACAATCTTTATTTACCCTGTTGATACGATTGGGATTTTAATTTCGTGCTTATTTTTCGATTTTTCAGCTTCTTTTCTTTCAGCTAATAGATAGGAAGTAATAACGAAATTAATCCTCAATACACCTCAAATATATACTCTGGGTAGATTACAATTTTTTTAATATTTGAAATACACAATAAATGATAAATAGTATTATTAAATTTTCAATTAAAAACAAGGCAATTATAGGATTACTAACAATCGCTTTGATAATAGGGGGATTCTATTCTATGAAAAAAGTCCCTCTGGATGCAGTACCTGATATCACCAATAATCAGGTTTTGGTTATCACTACTGCACCAAATCTCGGTACTGAAGATATCGAGCAATTTGTCACATACCAAGTTGAATTAGCTGTTGCAAATCTACCGGATGTCGAAGAAATAAGAAGTATTTCCCGCTTTGGTCTCTCGGTTGTAACTATTGTTTTTAAGGACAAAGCCGGAACTTTTTTGCCTCGTCAACTTGTAAGTGAAGCTTTGGCAGAAGTAAAAGAAAATATTCCCAAGGGATTCGGCGAACCTTTTATGGCTCCTATAAGTACCGGGCTAGGGGAAATATACCAATATACCCTGGAAGTACAACCCGGATATGAATCAAAATATGACGATATGAAGTTAAGGTCATTGCAGGATTGGCTTGTCAAAAGACAAATGGCGATGCTGCCCGGTGTAGTAGAGGTAAATTCCTTTGGAGGAAGAGCCAAACAATATGAAGTAGCGATAAATCCCGATAAATTGAAGAGTGTCGAACTGACAATGGCGGATATATTTGAAGCTCTTGAAAAAAACAATCAGAATACCGGAGGAGCATATATCGAAAAAAATCACCAAGCTAATTTTATCAGGGGAGAAGGGTTGATGCGAAGCATTGATGATGTGAAAAACACAGTAGTCAAAACTATCAATGGTCAAGCGATATATGTCCGGGATTTGGCAGAAGTAAAATATGGTAGTTTCGTCAGATATGGTGCATTTACCAAAGATGGCAAAGGGGAAGCAGTCGGGGGGATAGTGATGATGCTAAAAGGAGAAAACTCCAATGATGTAATCAAAAATGTAAAAAACCGGATAGCCCTTATTCAAAAATCAATGCCCGAAGGTATTGTAATCAAACCGTTTTTGGACAGAAGTAAATTGATAAATAGCACCACTTCTACTGTAGCGGAAAATCTGGGTATAGGTGCATTGATTGTGATATTTATTTTAGTATTTTTCTTAGGAAATCTCAGAAGTGGGCTTATAGTAGCATCTACGATTCCATTAGCGATGTTGTTTGCCTTTATTATGATGAATATTTTTGGCGTATGGGCAAACCTGATGAGTCTTGGTGCACTCGATTTCGGTATATTGATAGATGGAGCCGTGATTATTATAGAGAGTATGATTTTTTATCTTACCCGGAAACATATGATTGGTAAAAAATTATCAACTGCTCAAAAAGATGAAATTGCCTATAATTCTGCGAGCAAAATGATGAATTCTGCATTTTTCGGGCAATTGATTATTTTGATAGTTTTTATTCCTGTTTTAGCCTTGCAAGGAGTAGAAGGTAAAATGTTTATTCCAATGGCAATGACCTTTGGTTTTGCTGTTTTGGGTGTTATGATATTGAGTTTGACCTATATTCCAATGATGGCAGCGCTATTTCTCCAACCACCAAAAACTGAAAAGAAATCTTGGGGAGACAAAGTCATTGATTATACAAAAAATCTTTATCTACCTGTTTTGAATTGGGCTTTAAAGAATAGCAAAGCGGTAGTGGTAGCTTCGTTGCTGTTATTAATCGCAGGTGGATACACTTTTACGCGTATGGGAGCTGAATTTATACCCCAGTTGGATGAAGGAGATTTTGCTTTTCAAGCTTTTATCAAGCCAGGTAGCTCATTGACAGAAATGACAAAAACATCAACAAAACTTGAACAAATAGTATTGGAGAATTTTCCGGATGAAGTGAAATCCATACAGAGTCGTATAGGTGTTGCAGAATTACCAATGGATCCGATGCCTGTGGATATAGCGGACATTTTCGTGATTCTTTATCCTAAGGAAAAGTGGACTAAAGCACATTCAAAACAAGATTTGATAGAGCAGGTAAGGAAAAAAGTAGGTGATTTGCCGGGTGTGAATTATGAATTTTCACAGCCCGTCGAAATGAGATTCAATGAACTTCTTACAGGAATACGCGAGGATATTGCAATCAAACTCTATGGAGATGACCTAGATGTATTGGCTGAAAAAGCACAGGAAATAAAAGGGCTTGTTTCGGGGATAAAGGGTATTGCCGGAGCGAAAGCCGAGGCTACAAGAGGATTGCCTCAAATTACTGTCAAATATTTGCGCGATGAATTAGGAAGATATGGCTTGGATATAAACAAGCTAAATACAATGGTTGAGACCGCTTTTAGTGGTGGAGTGGCAGGTAAAATCTACGAAGGTGAAAAGATGTTTGACCTTGTCGTAAGATTAGACGAAGCGCATCGAAAAAGCATTGAAGATATTAAAAATCTGTATATCGACCTCGAAGATGGAAATCAAATACCATTGAAAGAAGTTGCAGATATCAGCTATCAACCCGGCCCGATGCAAATCAGTAGAGACAATACCAATAGACGAACTTATGTGGGTATCAATGTTGAAAACAGAGATGTAAAGTCCATTGTTATGGATATCCAAAAGGTTTTGGACGAAAAATTGGAATTACCAACAGGATATTATATTAGATATGGTGGTGCATTTGAAAATCTGGAGAGAGCTACAGATAGATTGCTTTTGGTTGTTCCTTTGGCCTTGGCATTGATATTTATTTTAGTATTTTTTGCAGTAAAATCCCTAAAACAAACCTTAATGATTTATCTGGCAATACCATTTGCAGCAGTAGGTGGAATATTCTCATTGTATTTGAGAGATATGCCATTTAGTATTTCAGCAGGTGTCGGTTTTATAGTACTCTTCGGGGTGGCTGTGTTGAACGGTCTGGTACTGCTGAGTAGTTTCAATGATTTAAAAAAATTAGGAAAAATGAAATTAACAGAGATAATACAAAAAGGTACTTTGAGAAGATTAAGACCTATATTACTGACTGCTTCTACCGACATTTTAGGGTTTTTACCGATGGCAGTTTCTTCTTCAGCAGGGGCAGAAGTACAGAGACCCTTGGCTACTGTTGTGATAGGTGGGATGCTTACTGCAACGATTTTGACATTAGTAGTGCTACCGGTTTTGTACAAAATGATTGAATCATTTGCCAATAGGAAATCAAAGGTGAATTTGACTACTGCAGTAGCTTCTGTGATATTCATTTTGAGTTTTGCTTTTATTAATCAAGCCAATGCTCAAACAAATGTTTATACCCTCCAAGAATCAATCATTAGGGCAAAGGAAGTATATCCGTCAATTAAGATTGCAGATTTGGAAATAGAGAAGAACAAAGCGGCAAAAAGCAAAGTCTATAATTACGGAAATACAGGCATTTATACCGGAATGGAAGAAATTGGTAGAGGTAAAATAGGAGTATTTAATCTAATCGGTATTGAACAAACAGGCATTGATTTTCTTTCTGTTCCATATAAGAAAAAGCTCAATGATGCACAAACTCAACTTGCTATTTCAAAAAAGAGCATTCAAGAGAAAGTATTGATTAGAGATGTTAGTTTGGCTTGGTACAATGCTCTTGCAGCCAAGGAGCAATGGCAATTGTACAAAGAACTGGATAGTATTTATTCAGGATTTGTAAAAGCTGCCAAAATCAAATTCAAAACTCAATCAACATCCAAAATTGCGTATCTTTCAGCATTGGGAAAATACAAAGAGTTAATCATCAATATCAAAAAAGCAGAAAGCAATTATAAATCTGCTCTGAATTTATTGAATCAATACCTTTTGTCAAATGATGAAATAGATATTGATAAAACAGGTGAACAAATAGATTTTACCGTAATAGAATCCGGCAAAGCTCCGATTGAAAGCAGTAGTCTTTTGGAATATTTCCAAAAAGATATTGAAGTTTCAAAAGCGAAATTCAATTCATCAAAAGCAGCTTATTTGCCAAAATTCAGTGCTGCATATAAATTGCAATCTATTGACGGAAGCATCGGTTATCACGGTTGGCAAATTGGGGCATCAGTCCCGATATCATATAATTCTTTCAAGGCAAATAAAAATATTGCTAAAATGGATATTGAGCTTGCAAACCAAAAATATATACAAAAGAAAGTGGAATTGGACGCTATGTACAAAGACCTAAAAAACCAATATCAAACAATAGTAGAAGTGCTAACATATTACAAAAAAGAAGCTATTCCTTTGGCAAATGAGCAGTTAAATGCTGCAAAATTGGGATACCGGTTAGGAAGTATAGATTATATCCAATTCAACCAAAATGTAGAATCGGCAATAAAAACAAAACAAGAATATTTAATTCAAAAATCTAAGTACTACAGATTAAAAGAACAATTGGAATATTTAAAAAATTAAACAAAATCAAAATTTTAATAAAAATGAATAAAATAATAATAGTATTAATAGCGGTTCTTTTTGCATTTTCTTGCACAAATCCAAATGTAAAAAGCCATAATGCCACTAATGTAGAAAGTGAAGAACATAATCATACACCGGAAGGAACAGTTGCTTTGAATGAAAATCAGATTAAAGCCTTGGATTTAAAACTGGGAAAAATGCAAAAGAGAAATCTTACAACAGTGATTAAAGCAAATGGAAAATTGGAGGTATCACCCGAAAATACAGCTGATGTTACGGTATTTATCGGAGGAAATGTTAAGAGGATAAAAGTCTTTCACGGAGATAAGGTGAGAAAAGGACAAGTTTTGGCGATATTGGAACATCCAGATTATGTTTCATTACAAGAAGAGTACGCAAAAACTATTCACGAGTTGGAGTTTTTAAAATTGGACTACGAAAGGCAAAAGGAACTTGTGGAAAATAATGTCGGAGCAGGAAGAAATCTACAGAAAGTTAAGTCCGAATATCAAATTGCCAAAGCGAAACTTCAGGGCTTAAAATCAAGATTGCAATTATTGAATATCTCAACTGAAGATGTAAAAAATGGTATTATAAGAAATTCAATAGCCATTATTTCCCCTATAAAAGGATATGTAAATGATGTAAATGTCAAAATTGGAACTTATGTGGATGCAAAAGACAAACTTTTTGAGATAACTGATAATTCAAGCATTCATGCAGATTTTATGATATTCGAAAAGGATGTACAGTATATCAAAGAAGGGCAAAAAATACATTTTAGTGTCGCAAACAGACCGGAAGAGGAGTTTTTGGCTACTATTTTTGCGATTGGAAAAGAGTTTGAACCCAGCAATAGGGCTGTTCATATTCATGCAAAACTGGACAAAAAACCAACTGGACTTATACCGGGAATGTATATTTCAGGCCATATACATACCGACAAGATATTAACAAATACATTGCCTGATGATGCTATTGTAACAGAGGGAACCAAGTCTTATGTATTTGTACTGCAAGAGGATCATAATCATGAAGAAGAGCATTTCGATGAAGGAGACCATGAAAACCACGAAGAAGATTCCCATAGTGATAGTCACGAAAATCATAATGAAAATGATGTAAAAATGTTTAAAATGGTTGAAATAATCAAAGGGCAACAAGATGAAGGATATACGGAAGTAAAAATGATTAAAGCACTTCCGGATGATACGCAATTTGTATTGAATGCAGCATATTATTTGATAGCAGATATGAAAAAAGAAGAGACTGAGCATGAGCATTAACACATTTCCCTTCCCTTGCCAAGGGAAGGGTTGGGGATGGGTTCTTAAAATGGAGGGGGAGATACAGGATAATTGAAGAAGACAGGCTTCAGAATTGAACCACAGGAGGTGCTATTGATTGTCTGGATATAATTCTTGTGAAGAATAGCTTTGTGTTCCTTTGTGTCTTCTCTGTGTCCCTTTGTGTAACAAAAAATTGTGACATAGCTCTTACACAGAGAACCACAGAGAATCACACAGAGAACCACAGAGAAAAAAACTAAGTGTTATAACGAAATCATAAAAACAAAAAGATGAATGAAGAAGTAATTGAATTATTGGAAAAGAAAAATGTAAAACCAACTGCAGTAAGAATTTTATACCAAATTATCTTTAAGATATCGTATAGATATTATAGAATTAATTTTTCAAGATTGAGTTAAAAAACACAGTCATAGCCCAGCTATGGCGAGTATTTTTAACGAAAATATTGGGAAATTAAAATTAATATCTGCGATATTTTAGAGTTAAATTGGTATTATATTAGAAGTTTTCCTTCAGAACAGTTTTGCTATGTCTTTAGCTGAAATTGAAGGGAAATTACCGTGGAGTGATAGAGTTTCGATATATAGGACATTAAAAACTTTTGAAAACTCAGATTTAATCCACAATGTCAATGATGGAAGTAAATCTGTAAAGTATGCCTTGTGTTCAGAACACTGTAGTTTTGGTAACCATTCGGTTCATCCGCACTTTCACTGTGAAAAATGTGATAAAACCCTATGTCTTGATGAGCAAAGTATTGAAGTGAAAAGTATTCCCGGTAGTTTTGTTGTGCATAACTATTCATTAATTGTAAATGGTCTTTGTAACAGTTGTGCAAAGATATGAAAGGGACTAACACTTAAGGTTATTAAGGTTTATTTCATTTTTTCGTTTTATTACAAGAAATTTTGTTGATGTGGGCAACATTACGTACCTACGGCACGTATTTCAGTTGGTTAATAAAACCTTTTTTACCCATGTTTTGTGCCTAACGGCACATTGCTGTAGTATATAGTGTCTGCTCGAAAACACATCAAATTTGAAATTGATTCTTTTTGTTATCTTTTTACTTTTTTTCAAGTGATTGATACTAAGGCATCAAATCATTGCAAAAAAATCAAAATCTAAGCAAAAATTATCAGAATTTCAAAAATTGTCTGTTTTCGGGCAGACACTATTTAGAAGTAAAACGGATTAATTTCATAAGTGGAGCGGTCTGTGCAAATAGAAAAATTAATCTTATATGCAAAAAAAAAATGAAATTCACCCGCTTATTACTCTCACTAGGTGCATTTCATTTTTTCGCGTTGCGGGTTGATTCTCCTTTAGGAGTCTGAGGCAAAGCAATGGTAAAGCGCAAAAATGAAATACGCCTCTCTCACTTAATAATACAGCAATGATTTTTAATTTTGCAAGATTATAAATTAACAAATGGGGAACTAAATTTGGTAAGAAAATAACATTTATGTTAAATATAAATATAATTTTGCTTGGACTTTTAGCATAATACACTATGTGAAATAATATTTCAATTTTGTCTGAACTTTTGTCAGGATGAACTTGGAATATTTTCTTTATGATATTAATTATAACAATTATTAAATAACTCAAAACACATAATCACAAATGAAAAACATCTTTACAAAATTAGGTTTAGTTTCAATTTTATCTTTAGTTTCTATCACTATTCTTGAAGCCCAAGATAAAATTTCTTCAATAATAGAGGTTCAACAATATAATAGAGCAATACATATTATGGCAATGCTTTTAATAGGTTTTGGGTTTTTAATGGTATTTGTAAAAAAATATGGGCGATCAGCAATTACGGCTACTTTTCTATTAGTAAGTATATCTTTGCCAATGTACATTGCCATAAAGAGTTTAGGACTTTTTGAAGCAAAAGGAGAGATAGAACAATTTATTCTTGCAGAATTCGGTGCAGCCAGTTTATTAATCGCTGCAGGAGCAATTCTCGGTAGAATTAAAATGCACCAGTATTTAGTCCTTGGATTATTATTTATCCCATTTTATATCATAAATGAACTAATCGTTGTAGATGATTATTTCAATTTTGTAGGCAAAATTGCAGATACCGGTGGTTCAATCGTAATTCATGCATTTGGAGCTATTTTTGGGATTTCAGCAGCAATATCATTAACAACTAAAAAACAAAGAGAAATCCCTATTTTAACCGATGATAACACTGATAAATTTTCACTTCTTGGTAGTATGGTGTTGTGGGTATTTTGGCCAAGCTTTTGTTCTGCATTAGTACCAGTTGAAGCTATTCCAATGTCTGTTGTTAACGTGTTTTTAGCCTTGTCAGGTTCTACTATTGCAACATATATAGCTTCAGTTTCTATTAGGGGAAAAATCAATGCTGCCGATATAGCAAATGCTGCTTTAGCCGGTGGTGTCGCAATTGGAGCAACATTTGATCATGCAAGTCATTTCGAGGCTATTGTCATTGGATTAATCGCAGGTGCATTATCAACTGCCGGGTTTGCAATATTCCAAGCGAAACAAGAAAAGTTTCATAAGATTGTTGATACATGTGGAGTTTCCAATCTTCATGGTCTTCCCGGTATATTTGGTGGATTAGCAGCTATTGTTGTTGTTGATAATTTAAATCCGGGAGCACAATTAAAAGGAATAGCTATAACCATTTTAATCGCAGTAATTTCCGGTCTTTTATCCGGATATATTATTTCTTTATTTGGAAAAACCGACGAAATATACAATGATGGATACGAATTTGAGGATGTAGAATTATAACAGGTGCATAATCTTTATATTTAAAAGTATTATTTATACCTTAGCTCAATGATTCAAGCTTTTCCAATAGTAGCAGGTATTTTCGCTTCAATGCTTCACGTCATTTCGGGGCCGGATCATCTTGCTGCTGTCACTCCTCTTGTTTTTGAAAAGGACAAACAGACTTGGAAAATCGGATTATTTTGGGGACTTGGACATTTGTCCGGGATGCTATTAATAGGATTTTTGTTTATTTTATTGAAGGACAGTATTCCGGTTGACAAAATATCAGCACATAGTGAATTTCTGGTTGGATTTGTATTGATTGGCATTGGAATTTGGTCATTTTTTAGGATATATAAATCAAAAAATACTCACAAACATCCCCATATCCATTTAGCAGATAAAAAATATGTACATATACATAAACACGGTCACGATCACAATCACGGACATACTCATAGCCATGATGAAGTGAAAAGTCACGATGCAACTACTTCATTTGGTATTGGATTTATACATGGTTTGGCTGGTATTGCACATTTTCTTTTGCTACTGCCTGTATTGGGTTTTGATAATAGATTCCAAAGCGTACAATACATTATAGGTTTTGGTGTTGGTACTGTATTGGCTATGATAATATATACATTGGTTTTGGGCAAACTATCGCAGTCTGTTAAAAGATCAGGAAATAAATCTGCGGTTACAGCAATTCAAATTCTCGGTGGTTTTTTTGCGATTATTATCGGTATTTATTGGATATTTAGCAATTAGATTTGAAGACTTTTCACATACATATCGAAGGGATTGTTCAAGGAGTAGGTTTTAGACCTTTTGTTTATAAATTGTGCTTAGATCATTCTCTAACCGGTTGGGTCAATAATACCAATGACGGTGTGCATATTCATATCAACACTACAAAGACCTTTGCCGAAATATTGCTAAAAGAACTAATCGATAAAGCACCTGAATTGTCGATTATAACCGGATATAAAATGGAAGAAATTGAATTTGTCCATTATGATAAATTTGAAATAATCCACAGTTCCTCCGGTAAAGAATCCAAATTATTATTGACACCGGATTTTGCTATTTGTGATGATTGTGCAAAAGAATTGTATCAGAAGGATAACAGCCGGTATTTGTACCCCTTTATCACTTGCACCAATTGCGGCCCTAGGTATTCTATTATAAAGTCACTTCCCTACGATAGGGAAACTACTACCATGAGTACATTTGAAATGTGTGATTCTTGTCGTGAAGAATATGACAATCCTTTGGATAGGAGATACTATTCTCAGACTAATTCCTGTCTTGATTGCTCTGTTGAATTATCAATATATGAGAATGGTAAACTTATAAATAAATTTGAAGATATAGATTATATAGTCAATCAATGGGAAGCAGGCAAAATAATTGCAATAAAAGGAATAGGGGGATATATCTTGACCTGCGATGCAAGCAACCAAAGGACAGTTTCGCGTCTTCGTACGTTAAAACAGCGACCTACGAAGCCCTTTGCACTGATGTATCACAGTATTGATGAACTGAAAAATGATGTTGAACTTCGGGAAATTGAGAGAGAAAGCTTTTCAGATTATTCTGCTCCTATTATACTTTTGAATAAAAAAGACAAGCCCAAAACTCTATTAGCGTATGAACAAATAGCTCCAAATTCGGATATTTTGGGCGTGATGTTACCTTATACTCCACTCTACAAACTGCTTTTGGATAAATTTCAAAAACCCATTGTTGCAACCAGTGGCAATATTTCCAATTCGACAATAATTTATGAGGATAAAATAGCCTACGAAGAGCTCTCTAAAATAGCAGATATTATTATTTCAAACAATAGGGAAATTGTAATTCCTCAAGATGATAGTGTGATAAGATACAGTAAATCGAATAATGCAAAAATAATTGTCAGAAGGTCAAGAGGACTTGCTCCCTCGTATATCAATGCTGAATTAAATTTAGCTCGTACATCTGTGTTAGCGATGGGAGCAATGCTCAAAAGCACTTTTACACTCCTTAATCAAGGCAATATTTATATAAGCCAATATCTTGGAAGTACAGATAGTTTTGAAGCTGAAAACAATTATAAAAATACCCTCAATCACTTTGAAAAATTGTTTAATCCCGATATTAAAGCCGTGATTATCGATAAACATCCAAACTACTTCACGAGTATATATGGAAAAGAGATTGCAGATAGGAAAAACATAGAAACCTTTGAAGTGCAGCATCACAAAGCACATTTTTTTGCTGTATTGGGAGAAAATAATTTATTGGATTCAAAAGAAGATATTCTTGGAGTGATATGGGACGGAACAGGCTTGGGAGAAGATGGCAATATCTGGGGTGGAGAATTTTTCAAATATTCGGTAGGAGAGGTAAAAAGAGTAGATCATTTGGATGAATTTCCGTTTATTCTGGGAGACAAAATGCCAAAAGAGCCAAGGATTTCCGCTCTCGCTGTAGCCAATAATTTTGATGAAAAACAATTGTTAGAAAACAAATTTTCTAAAACAGAATGGAAAATCTATAATAAGATTTTGAAGGATAAGGATATCTTGAAGACGACTAGTGCCGGAAGATTGTTTGATGCGATTGCTTCAGTAGTACTAGGAATCGATAAACAAACTTTTGAAGGAGAAGCTGCAATGCAATTGGAATCCGCAGCAATGAAGTACTTTAAAACCAATGATTACTCAATTGATTTATCCTATCTGCAAGAAAAGCACATTCCCGGAAATTTCGTCGAGTATTTGGTAAAAAACATTTTCGGAGATTTAGAAAAACAATTGAGCCCTGAATTAATTTCTGCAAAATTCCATACTACGCTGGTAGATTTTATAAATCAAGTAGCAGAAAAACACAGAATAAAAAATCTTGCATTTAGTGGCGGAGTATTTCAAAACCAATTATTGGTTGATATTATTATCAGCTTTATGAAAGACAAATACAAGCTGTATTTTCACAAGGAATTATCGCCAAATGATGAATGCATCTCTTTTGGGCAAGTGGTGTGTTATAGCCAATATAATGATTGATGTTCGGATACCGCGGGTTTCACCCACGGTTATTTACATCGAGGAAATTTTATCTTTCTATAAAATCAATGGATAGAACTCACAATGCGAAAAAATGAAATGCGTCCTTTGAGACTACCTCAAATTTATTTTTGGTTAATTTTTTCTTATTTTCTTGCATCTTATTATTATTTATTATACTTTTGTGCTGTATTAGTATAATAATACACTAAAACTATATAAAATGATACAAGTAAATAACGTAGATTTTGCTTACAAAAAAGGCAAATTAATATTTGATAACCTGACAATGAAATTTGAACCCGGGGCTATTTATGGACTTCTAGGAAAAAATGGTTCGGGAAAAACCAGTTTGATGAAATTGATATCCGGATTGAGGTATCCTAAAACCGGGAATATATCAATAGATGGTATAGATTCAGTTGGTAGGTCTCCCGAATAT
The DNA here is from genome assembly GCA_027008645.1 of Saprospiraceae bacterium. Classification (GTDB taxonomy): domain Bacteria; phylum Bacteroidota; class Bacteroidia; order Chitinophagales; family Saprospiraceae; genus JADJGA01. The sequence continues at coordinate 13,038 of JALVEE010000179.1, read as the reverse complement.
TTGTCAAAATACTTTCTTATTCCGGAGGAATTTGATTTTCCTTCAATTACTATTGAGTCGTTCGTCGAGCTATATTCCCCTTTCTATCCCGGGTTTGAATATAGTCAATTTGAGCATTACCTTAGCGAATTTGAAGTATTACAAAACTCGATTATTACAAAATTATCTTTAGGTCAAAAGAAAAAATTTTTATTAGCATTTGGCCTAGCTTGCAATACTGAGGTAATGTTGATGGATGAACCAACCAACGGCTTGGATATTCCATCAAAAGTACAATTTAGAAAAATATTAGCGGGTTTGGCTGATACAAATAAAACTTTCATTATTTCTACACATCAAATCAAAGATATTGAGGAAATAGTTGACCATATATCGATAATACATCATGGACAACTCAGATTTTCTTCTGCTATAGATGGCATTATCGAAAATTTGGTTTTTAGTGAAAAGCAAGAGCATAATGAAAGTGAAATTTTATATGAAGAAAAACAGTTTGGTTCTACAAGGATAGTAGGAAAAAATATAGATAATCAATATACTCCTGTAGATTTAGAGCTTTTGTTTAATGCCGTATTAGTAAATGATAAAAAGATTAAAGAGATATTTGATAAAAACAAAATTGAAAATCATGCCACAGTTTAATATAAATAGGTTTTGGCTCACGCTAAAAAAAGATATTACCGAAAATATCAAAGTTGTCATTAATACGATTCTAATAAGTTTGTTAATAGTTCTTGTTTTTATAATTATTGAAATTGTAAATAGTCCTGATAGTATCATTGATTTGAATAAATCGCTTCGTATTTATTACTTTGTTGTTTTGATAATTTTAGGAGTCGTATTTGCAGGATTTTCTTTTCCTGCATTTAGAAAAACCGAAAAAGCCATAAGTTATCTAACTTTACCCTCATCAACTATTGAGAAATATTTGTCATACTTATTATTGAGTTCATTTGGTTTTTTTATACTTTTCACTCTGATGTTTTTACTGTTTGATTATGTAGTTATCTTTGTATTCAACATTTATAAACCCGAATACATACAGAGCTATTTTACGTTTGAAGGCAAAATATTTCCAACTATTATCAGCGTTTATTTCAATCTAAATGCATTGTTTTTACTCGGGGCTGTGGTTTTCAAAAAATCACCACATTTTAAAACATCAATATTCGCTTTATCTGTATTTTTAATAATTTTTTTGATTTTATCCATAAGTATTTATTTTGTAAATAACTATTCACTTGATCTGGGAAAAAGCAACATGTTTCATAAAAGTGACCACTTACTAATTCCGTTTGATAATACTTTTCCATCTGTTGTAATAAAACATTTATTGCAATATGGCCTTGTACTGTTTTTCTGGTTTGTAGCTTACTTAAAATTAAAAGAGAAAGAGATATGAATTTCAACAGCAAAAAACCAATATATCTACAGATAACCGACTACTTCTTAAATAGTATTATTTCTAAAAAATACAATATAGGAGACAGGATTTTATCGGTTAGAGATTTGGCTATACAATTGGGTGTAAACCCCAATACTGTAATGCGTGCTTATACTTATTTGCAGGATAAAAATATAATATTTAACAAAAGAGGGATAGGATATTTCATAAGTGAAAATGCTAGAGAAAATGCTATTGATATTAAGTACAAGGAATTCACAAATGATGAATTGCCTGAAGTATTTGATACAATGAAAATACTGGGAATATCTTTTGCCGACCTTAAGAAACTATATAAAAAACATAAAACTAAAAAAAGTAAAACACATGAAAACAAGTAATAAATTATTGATAGGAATGTTTCTTTTTATTTTAATGTTGATACCATTCAGTATATACATGTCCTTTAAAAAAGTTCAAAATTTGAGATCAAATATAAAATATAAAACTCTTGTTATCGATAAGCAGATAGACAGTCTGATAATTAACCTTGCCCAGAAATCAAATGTACAGATATCTGTTGGTGATAGCTTTTGGATTAGGTACAATAATGATTCCAATATCAAGTCTTCAATAGTAGGAAAATCTCTCTACCTTGATAATAATTTTTCTATAAAATTAGAAATTCCGGATTCAATTTCATATGTAAGCGTTTTTGCCGGAGAATGCGACTTTTACAACTTCAATCAAGACTCTCTTAGTATAAAAACCTTAAATTTATATCCTTGTAGAATTATTGATTCAAAGATACAAAACTTACATCTTGAATTAAAAGCTACAAAATTTAAATTAAAAAATACATCTATTAGCTCTCTATATTTTGATTTTAAAGATTATTCGGTTTTGAGTGCCGATAATCTCTCTCACATTGATAATATACAAGGGAACGTAGATAGTACAAGCTCAATAACTCTTGCCGGAACAAGGACAATCAATATGAATAATAATTGAATTACTATGGGGCGTTGCAACATCCCCCAGATGTATTTCATTTTTTCGCTTTATTACAAGAAATTTTGTTGATGTAGGCAACATTGCGTACCTACGGCACGCATTTTAGTTGGTTAATAGCCTTTTTTACCCATGTTTTGTGCCTAACGGCACATTGAGGTAGTATATAGAAGTAAAACGGATCAATTTCATATGCGGGGCGGTCTGAGCAAATAGAAAAATTAACTTTTATGCGAAAAAATGAAATGCACCTCATCCCCCTATCCTTTTGTAATTATACCAGAATATTATTATATTTGCCATATGAAGATACTCGGAATAATGTCAGGTAGCTCCTTAGACGGGATAGATTTAGCTCTTTGTGAATTTAGTGAGGGTAAAGACGAAAAAGTCTCTTGGAATATAATCAAAGCAGATACCATTGCTTATTCCGGTAAGTGGGTTTCACGTCTTAGGTCACTTCCACAATCATCTGCGCGTGAAATAACCCTTGCTGATTATGATTTGGGCTATTTGTTTGGTCAAATTGCTAAGGAATTTGTCTCCGGTGAAGATGTGGATTATATCGCATCTCACGGACATACTGTATTTCATGAACCTCAAAACAAAATGACCTTGCAGATTGCTAATGGCTCTGCGATAGCATCTGCTTCAGGAATATCTACAATATATGATTTCAGGTCTATGGATATCGGTTTTGGAGGGCAAGGAGCACCGATAGTTGCCATCTTGGACAGGGATTTATTTCAAGAGTATGATGCCTTGGTCAATCTCGGTGGGATTTCAAATATCAGTATTACAAATGGTGAAAAAACCATTGCCTATGACATTAGCCCTTGCAATCAATTGTTGAATTTTTTAGCAAATAAAAAAGGTTTGGACTATGATAAAGGCGGACATATTGCTTCAAAAGGAAGAGTAAATAAAGAATTACTGACAAAATTATATTCTTTTGACTATTTTTCGTCATCATTTCCAAAATCTCTGGATAATAATTTTATTAAAAATAACTTCATCCCTGTTTTAGAAAATGATAGTTCGTCTATTGAAGATAAAATGGCTACGGTAATAGAATTGATTGCCGTAAGTTTGATAGACGAATTGAGAAAAAATATAACTCAAACAAAAGGCAAACCAAAAATAATGTTTACAGGCGGTGGTGCAAAAAACATATTTTTAATGGACAAAATAGCTAAATTAGGTCGAAATTATTCGATAATAATCCCTGATGAATCCATTATTGACTACAAAGAATCTCTACTAATGGCATACATGGGATACCTAAGGGTAAACGAAAAAACAAATACACTCAAAACTGTTACCGGAGCTCAACAGGACACAACCGGTGGAGCGATATGTCTAATCAAATAAACTATCGTATGATGACGATGAACCCGTATTTCTTGTAGTTTTTTCAGGTACACTAAGATCATCCAAACTAAATTCATTAGCGGATGCCTTTGGCGGATCGAGCATCAAAAGAGTACTTTGCTTTTCGAATTCCTCAAGCATTTGCAAGCCTTTGTCCTCAAATTGTGCATTTTCCAAGTCTATTGATTCCATAAAATTTGATGATAATTCCATCATTCTTTCCATTTCACCAACTTTATTTGCGATATCATCAGCTATATATTCGACAGCTTCGTCAAACATCATTCTCTTATCTTTGTTTCCTCTCAAGATATTCATAGCAGATTTCATAGCGGTATGAGAAGTACGAATAGCCTTTCTCTCCTCCTCTTTTACCTTTACTTGGTCTTTGGTGTCTTCCAAAAGTATCTCGGAATTATCGTACATTTTTTTCAATAGTCTCTTAAGTATATCCATTTTTTTAAGCAAAACAGCATATTTTTCATTTACATCTTTGAGTCTTGCTGCTTTTCTGGAAGAAAGCAGAGTATTTTTTTCATCACCAAGCTCTTTGGCTTTTTTTGCTCTGAGCAAATTAACTCTTATGTCTTCTTCGTTCTTAGTCCACAGGGATTTGATTTTTCTGATTTGCCCCATCAGGTTACTAATCTGATTATCGAGATTTCCAAGATTGGTCTGCATATCCTCGATATAATTTTTTAAAATACCGATTGGATCAATGGTAACAAAGATACTGGTGATTTTTCGCATCACACTTTTATACATGTATGAAACTAAGTTTCGCATTTTGGGGTCGATGACCATATACAACAGTACTCCGATAGCCAATACCGTTACGGCCAATCCCAAAACATTGCCCATAAAAGCGGTTAATGCTGCGAGATTAGATATAATAAGATAGCCGCCTCCAACGATTAAAGCAGTTAAAACTATCGCTCCCAAAACTCCTTCAGGCCTTGACCAAAAAGATTTTGGTTTTCTGTTTGGTAAATTATTTTCCATCTTTATAAATTTTCTTTTACTTAAATTTTGTTAATTAAAGAACTGATTTGATTTTTGATTCATCCTCATCAATGATTGTCTCCAAATGATTCAAGACGCTCAAGAAATTATTTTTTGCTGATTCAATTTTTGTTTTGACTTTTGATATATCGCTATCGATATTATTAAGACGTTTTTTTCCTTGTTCAATCGCTTTTTGGTATTCTTTTATTTTGTTCTCAAGATTGGCAATTTCCTTTTTTAAATCTTCGCCTTCCTTTTTTTTATTGACAATGCTATTGTCCAATTTATTCTTAAGGGCGATTGAAAAATTTTCTTTCTCTTTTTGAAGAACAGTTTTATAATGCTTTATCGTATCAAGTAGATAATCTTTGGTTATTCCAATGGTTTTTGCGGTGGTAAAAGTAGATTTGATGCTTGTTTCTTCATCCATATTCATCTCCACCAAATTTTTAATTGAAGCCTTAAACTTCAAATAGTCAAATTCTTTAAGATGATTTTTGTTTATCGCATTTAGCAGGGCATTTATACTTTTCTCGTCAAAATCCTTATCAAGTCCAAAAAGTTTTTTTAAATCTATTTTCATGTGTTTCTTACAATTTTCCTAAAGTTTAGATGATCCTGACATCTCATCAGCCGTATTCAATCACTATATTTTACTAAATCACTCCAAAGTTAAGTAAAAAAAACGAATCCGAAAAGCTAAACAAAAAAAATCAATGTTTTATCCTTATTAATCCGGCTTTTGCCTTTTGGTGGATACTGTTTTTGTATTCATCGGAATCTATATCCAAACAATTCTTATAATATTTTTTTGCCTGTTTATATTTTGAAAGTTTCTCGTAAATAACCCCCATTTGCAGAAGCGAATTACATACAAAATGTGAGTTTGTTCCTTCTCCTGTTTTTACAGCATTTTCAAAGTATTTTATAGCTTCATCATAATTATTCAGAGCTTGTAAGACCCTACCCATTCTATAATTGAACTCCAATCTGTTTGTATAGGAATTTAAGCACAATTTTTTATTTTTTATCAATACGGAATAGGCATCATCATAATAAGAACCATCATAGAGCAATCTTGCTTTTAATAGTACCGGATTGGGTAAAACGGATTTGAAAGCTACTTTTTTTGCTGTCTTATCTTCATCCACAATCGATGCTCCCTCTGAAATGCATTTGGCAATATTTTGCCAATAAGCTTTCTCGTCATTGTTTACTATCAATTCAAACCAGGCCAATTTCAAGTATGCATCCTTGATATAATTTATACCATTAAAATTATCTACAAACCTTTTCAGATAGTAATAAGCCATCCTGTCACTTTTATACAGCAGACTTTTGCCCAACATATAGTCCAAATAATAAAAAGATAGTTGCCCGGGATTATTTGGCTTATTCTCCAATATCTTTATAGCAAATTCATTTTTGCCTGTTTTTTGAGCCATATTTGCCAACACAAAACAAGCAAGAGGGCTGTTTTTGATATCCAAATTTGCCTCATTGATGAGTTTCCAGGCTTTTTCTTTGTCGTTTTCCAAGTGAAATGCGATAAAACTTGCAATTGTATAAGATTCATCTTTGAATAAAAAATAATTGTTTTTAGTATATTCAATTAGCTTCTTTATCTCTGATGCACCCTGCTTTATTGTCCCGTCAATACCTGTGATAGTAGTAAATATTGTTTTGTTCAATCCGGTCAATGTGCCGGTTAAAGCGTGAATCACACTTAGGCTTTTGTAATTTGCCACAAATCCGGGAAATTTCTTTTGATTTTTCTTTAGTGCTTTAAAAGCTGACCTTACCTCAAATGCAGCTTTTGCATTTTCCCCAAATTTCAATCTGACTATCGCCCATTGCAATGTTATTTCCGCTTTACTAAATTGATAATATGGAGAATCTTTATCCCCTGACTCTATCTTTTCTATTCTGTAGTCTTTGTTATTCCGTAATTTTTCAAATTCATCTTCATCCTCATTAATAAAAATCCGGTAAAAATCAATATAGTTTTCAATATGATAAATCAACATATTGCCGGGTTCTGCAATCTTAAGGGAATCTAATATTTGCTGTGCTTTATCCAATTGCAAATATGTTATTGTTCTGTATGCATATTTAATCCCGGGAGTTATCGAAAAGTATTTTTGAGCGTTTAAATTACCGGAAAGGACAAAAATAAAAAAGAATCCTGCCGGTAACAAGATTCTTTTTATTATATGATTTATCAACTTCATCGTTTACTAAACAGAAAAACGGGTGATATATTTTATCCCTTTGCCTTTGTTCTTCTTATTCTTCTTTTTGGTTTTTCTTCTTCTACTACTGTTCTATCTTTTTTATCCACTTCAGTAGCCAGCTCATCTGAAATCAAAACTCTACCACAGTTTTCACAAGCGATAATTTCTTTATTCTGCGCAACTTCAATTTTTATTTGAGGAGGTACTGTATTATAACAACCTCCACAAGCTTTTCTTTCGATAGTCACGACAGCCAAACCATTGGAATATCTATTTCTAAGCGCATTAAACCCTTTTAATAGTCTATCTTCAACTTTTTTACTCAATCTCACCAATTTTCTCTCAAGAGTACCCACCTTCTTTTCATTCTTTTGGATAATTGCTTCCAATTCCACTTTTTTCTTATCCAATTGCTCTTTCTTAGCTTCAATAGTTTCGTCGATACCTTCAGCCATTTCTTTCACTTTCTCCAATTTCTCTTCAAGTCCTCTAATTTTCTTTTCGGACAATTGAGCTTCCAAAGACTGATACTCTATTTCTTTTGAAAGAGCTTCAAATTCTCTATTGTTTTTTACATTGTCCAATTGGATTTTGTATTTCTCAATAGCTGCATTAGACACTGCGATATTTTCTTTGTGCTTATTTATCTCTGCTTCAAAATTCTCCATTTGGGTTTGAAACCTTTCTTTTCTTTTGCTCAAACCTGCGATTTCGTCTTCCATATCTTTTACCTCCATAGGAAGCTCTCCTTGCATTTTGTTGATTTCATCAAGTTGTGTAGCAGTATATTGAAGAGTATAAAGTGTAATTAATTTTTCTGCTGTTGTTTCTGTTGTTGCATTCTTTGCTGTAGCCATAATTTTATAAATATTTTACAGGGTTTGTTATAACATTTGTCAAACGGGCGGCAAAGGTACTAAATTTATTTGTTAAAATATCAAAAACTAGCTCAATTGTGAAGATTTCGCTCTCATAATGACCTATATCTGCAATTATTAGCTTATTTTCAGCATCAAAATATTCATGATATTTAAAATCAGCGGTGACAAATACATCAACATCCGAACGCAAAGCTTTTTTCAATAAAAAGCTGCAAGCACCACCACAAATCGCTACTCTTTTGACATTTTGTCCTCTTAGTCCCGTATATTTAATACAATTTAGATTCAATTTTTGTTTAAGATACTTCAAAAATTCCATCTCCCCCATTTCCTTATCCAAAGTAGCTATTACCCCGGTTCCAACTTCCTTGTTTTTAATTAAAAACTCCGGTTTGGGATCCAAAATCTCAAGATTATCAAATCCGAGTTTAGACGCTATTTTTGTGCTGACTCCATTGGCAAAAGAATTATCCAAATTGGTATGAATAGCATAAATTGTAATATCGTTTTTAATAGCCTTAAGAATAGTCCTGCCGATATATGTTTTGCCTGTCAATTTCTTTATACCCTGAAAAATAATCGGGTGATGAGCTATCACCAAGTTATACCCCAATGAAATCGCCTCATCAATTACCTCCTCTGTAGAATCCAAGCAAATAACAGCTCCTTTAAATTCATTTTCACTATTACCAACTATATAACCTGAATTGTCATATCTCTCTTGATATTCCAATGGTGCAATTGTCTCTAAAAAATCTGTAATTTCTTTTATTTTCATCCATTTAAAATTTAAGCTCTTTATTTCATCATTCTATTTATGATTTTTGTACTCGAAAATCCTTCCAAAAAACTCAAAGATTTTACTACTCCGCCATTGTTAATCACTATATCAGCTCCTACTATCTCATCTATTTTCCAATCTCCTCCTTTTACCAATATATCCGGAATTATTCTTTTTATAAGAGCTTCCGGTGTATCTTCATCAAATATCACTACCATATCAACCTCAGCCATAAATGCCAAAATATCCGCTCTGCATTCTTCGGATTTTATTGGTCTATTACTTCCTTTTAATCGACTTACAGACGAATCACTATTGAGTCCAATCACCAATTTATCTCCAAGCGCTGCTGCCTCTGACAAATATTTGATATGTCCGCTGTGAAGTATATCAAAGCAGCCATTGGTAAAGACTATACGTTTGCCCTCCGATTTCCATTTGTTAATCAACTCAATCGATTGACTGTCAATATTGCGAAAAATCTTAGTTTTATAATTCACTTTTGTCTATTACTATTTTATTTTTAGTATTAATATTAAGCATAATTATGGCAATTATTCCAAAGAAGATAATACCGAAAATCTGTATTGAAAAGAAAATGATATTTGCATAAGAAAAACCATCACTGCCATTGATATTAAACAACTTTAGCGCTTCTATTACAAGAAAATGATATGTGCCCATACCACCGGGAGACGGAATTACCATTCCCAAACTTCCAAAAGTAAAGACTACAATAGCAGCATCCAAGCCCAATTGCGAGGTCGGTTCAAATGCCTTAAACCCGACATAATTCATCATAAAATACATCACCCAAATAAAGACTGAATGAAAAATGAATATAACCGGCTTATCAATTGATTTTATACTTTTAATTCCTGTCAATATTCCTTGTATAAAGTTAAATATTTTTTTTCCGATAAAACTTTCCTTGAACTTATTGCTCTTCAGTACAAAAAATACAGCTAATAAAAAAAATACTCCTATAAACCAATAAACAGGGTTTTTGATTATACTCATTATTTTATTTGAAATATCACCATTGTCCTTAATGAAATCCAATAACTTGCCGGAAGAAATCACAATAGTGATAATAAAAACAATCAACAAACTTATGACGTCGATAATTCTATCCAAAACAATTGTCCCCATCACTTTGTCAAATTTTACATTTTCTTTTTTTGCCAATGCTCCTGCTCTCACAAATTCTCCTACTCTGGGCAATCCCAAATTGGCAAAATACCCGAGCATAATACTGTTAAATGCCGGAAAAAACCCTGCGTTAATACCGATTGGTTTCAACATCATCCTCCATCTCATCGCTCTGGAAACATTGCTCAAAGTAAATAAAAAAATGACCATAAAAAGATATAACAAATCCGAATGAACAAAATCATTATACACTTTGCTGATCAAGCTGCAATCTTCGGAGCTAATTCCTTTCAAAATACATTCTTGATGATAGGCTTCACTCTGTCTCTGATATACAAGATAAAGTATGCCTACTCCTACTCCGGCAAATACAATAAACTTCAATATAGTTTTGATGAACTTATTTAACTCCAAACTTTTTGATTTTGTTTTTACTATCAACAAACACAGTCTTGGGTTCGTAAACTTTCGCTTCTTCAGGAGTCATCATTGCATAGGATATTATTATCACTACATCTCCGATTTCAGCTCTTCTGGCGGCAGCGCCATTTAAGCAAACAGTCCCTGTACCTCTTTCTCCCTTGATTACATAAGTCTCGATTCTTTCTCCATTGTAATTGTTGACAATCTGCACTCTTTCCCCTGCGATGATGTCGGTAGCGTCCATCAAGTCCTCATCAATTGTGATACTACCTTCATAGTTCAAATTCGCATCCGTAATAGTTGCTTTATGTATTTTAGACTTTCTTATTTGTAATAACATTTTTATTTTTTTTATAAAATTCTATTCGTTTTTCAATATATCGACATTATAATCAACAAAATTAATTAAAAAAAGTTAATATTTTCATAAAATCTTCAAATGGGAACAAAGATGATAGAAAAATCTGTTGAAATAATCGAAAATGAAATACAATTGCTAAGATTAACGTTGAAAAATAGGAAACAATATGTACAAACACTATTTTTTAAACAAACAAAATTATAATGTAAATTTAGCGGAAATAGTGTTTTTCAAAATACGAATAAAAAATTTAAACAGATGAAATCGACATAAAAAATAATCTGACGAATTTTATACCAATCGGCATGATTATTTTTTATCAAAGATTCCATCTGACATTAAAAGATAATAAAAAATAAACAGATGAAAAAATATTCAATAGTTTTAATACTGCTTCTTATCACCGGACTTTACTCCTTTGGTCAAGATGCAAAAAAAGGGAATAAGATTAAAATCAATGGCAAATTATACTCTACAATGGTTGTTGACGGAGATACTATAATTCTTGCAGATTTGAATCCCGTTAGTTTTTCTACAATGAGAAGTTTTAGTTCGGACGAAGAAAGAAAAAGATTTAGATTGTACAAATACTATGCTCCCAAGGTATATCCATATGCAAAAGATGCGATTAATATACTCAATAAAATAGAGGATAGAACCAAGGATATGCCCCCTGAAAAAAGAAGAAAGTATATCAAATTAACCTATAGGCAATTGGAGTATAATTTTAAAAGACAACTTAAGAAATTAAGCAGAACCCAAGGCAAAATCTTGATAAAAATGATAGAGAAAGAGACCGGGACTTCCTTTTATAATATCATAAAAAGAATGAGGAATGGAGTTGTAGCTTATACCTGGCATCAATTTGGAAAATTTTGGGACTATGACCTAAAACAAGGATATCATCCGGGAGATGACAGACCTATGGATGTAATTCTCCAAGACTTTAATTTCGATGACAATTCTGATGAAGTATTAAATGCACAATTATTAAAAAAAGATGAGAAAAAATAGGAGAGTTTTTTGAGAAATTGTTATTCTCACAATTATTTACTAACTTCGCGCTGCTTCAACCTTGTATTGTGTGATTAATACCAAATAAAATATGAAATTATATACTAAGTCTGATTTGTTGATTGATGATGATAAAAAAGTCAAGGGTATTGTAGGCTGGAAAAGTCCTTCAAATATAGCACTTGTGAAGTATTGGGGCAAATACGGCAATCAACTTCCTTTGAATCCATCTATTAGTTTCACTCTTAGTCAGGCATATACTCAAACTATTATAGAGTACAAAAAGAAAAAGAAAGACGATAAAAAGATAAAAATCGATTTCTACTTTGAGGGTAAACTTAAGCCAAGTTTTGCAAGAAGAATAAATAAATATTTTAAATCTTTATTGGATATTTTCCCTTTTCTCAGACAACTGGAATTTGAGATAAATAGTGACAACTCTTTTCCGCATTCCTCAGGAATTGCTTCATCTGCTTCCAGTATGAGTAGTTTGGCATTATGCCTTTGCTCAATCGAAAGGAATATATTTAATTTGGAGCAAACCGAAGAGGAATTCTTTAAAAAAGCCTCTTATGTCGCAAGACTTGGAAGTGGTAGTGCAAGTAGAAGCATTTATCCAAAAGCAGCAATTTGGGGTAAAATGGATGGAATGGAAAACTCTTCTGATTTATACTCCACTTCAATCAGCCCTTGTTTACATGATGTATTTCGCAAATTTCACGATGATATCCTTATTGTGAGCAAAAGAGCAAAAAGTATTTCTTCAAGTGACGGTCATTCAATTATGAGCAATCACAGATTTAAAGACGGGAGAATTCTTCAAGCAAATAAAAGATTGCACTTTTTGTTAAAAGCACTTAAAAATGGTGATTTGGATAAATTTGGAGAGATAGTAGAGAATGAAGCATATACTCTTCACGGTCTGATGATGAGCTCTGATCCTTCTTATATTCTTATGGAACCAAATACTGTCCAAATAACAAAAAAAGTAAGGGAATTCAGAATAAACACTAAAACTCCCGTTTATTTTAGCTTAGATGCAGGACCTAATGTCCATTTATTATATCCTGATTTTGCAGCTAAAGAAGTAGAGGAATTTATTAACTCTCAATTGTTGAAGTATTGCAAGGATAAAGAGTTCATAAAAGATTATATGGGCTCCGGGCCAAAGGAACTGGATTTTTAATTAATCCTACTCTATATATGCAGCATATTCAAATGTCAACCTGCAATGAATATCATCCTTGCTGAACCCTTTTAAATAATATTCAACTTCCATTTCATATTTATCAAGAGAGAGTATATCTCTTACATCTTCACCTGTACTCAATAATTTAAGCTCCCCTTTTGATATCAAAGGTATCTGATCATGATAATAAATTTCAACCTTATTCTTTCTATCACCCTTTTTAAAAACAGAA
>JALVEE010000178.1 GCA_027008645.1 Saprospiraceae bacterium | reverse complement strand
TAAAATTGAGTTTTGCCAAAAACCACTTTTCATTTTTTGTCTTGATACAAAAAACGAAACAAAAAAAATCAAGGCTGTATTCTTTTTTTAACGTTCCAAAATCACTCAAAATTCTAAACGTCTTAAAACTCACCCGACTTCGTCAGGGCTCAGACAATAATCCGTTTTTAACGAATTTTGACCGATTTTTCCACTAAAAAGAATAATGCCCTTTTACCAACCCCCAAATTTAAAAATTTTTACCTAAATCTATCCAATCTCAGGCGATTAATCTACATTTTTAAGCTATTTAAACCCAAATTTTCGTTTTAATTTCTGCCTTAAGATTTAAAATTGAACCAAAAAAGCGGGTTGGCAATTTTTACTTTTTTTGCTGAACCACTAAGAGTACATCACAGTTCGATAATCCGCCAACCCACCTTGATTTTGGCGAATTATTATTCCGAATGCTTGTTCTACTTTTCCGGGTAATTTTGAAACGTTATGGAGCGAATTTTTAACTTTTCCAATCCTTAAGCTTCACGCATTTTACCGAAATTTAGTCGAATTCTACATTTAAAATTCACAAGCCTTATTGCCTTTTAAAATACTGTCAGCGAAATGATGTTTTTTCTGGAGATTAAGCTCGCGAACGTTCATTAAGCTGTTTAAATATCCAGCAAAAGTCTATCCCAAGCTGACACATAACGGTCAAGTGTATGGGGCGTCCCCGAAATTTTAGCGTTGCCTTGTGCATTGCAATTTTGGGGATGCCCTATACACAATGTTATGTGTCGGCGACCTTTAGATTTCCGTATTTTATTATCCTTTTACTTAAGATAAACTCGGATTTGACTAATCCTCACGCTTTTTACCCCAAGAAAAACATCATTTTAACATTTACTCTTTAAAAAATCCGAATCCGAGCGGTTTAAACACATTTTACCCAGCCAAATCAAGATTCATTCCTATTGTAAAAAAAGTAAAATTGAGTTGTGCCAAATCCACTTTTCATTTTTTGTCTTGATACAAAAAACGAAACAAAAAAAATCAAGGCTGTATTCTTTTTTTAACGCTCCAAAATCATTCAAAATTCTAAACGTCTTAAAACTCGCCCGACTTCGTCAGGGCTCAAACAATAATCCGTTTTTAACGAATTTTGATCGATTTTTCCACTAAAAAGAATAATGCCCTTTTACCAACCCCCAAATTTAAGAATTTTTACCTAAATCTATCAAATTCCAAGCGATTAATCTACATTTTTAAGCTATTTAAACCCTAATTTTCGTTTTAATTTCCGCCTTAAGATTTATAGTTGAACCCAAAAAGCGGGTTGGCAATTTTTACTTTTTTTGCTAAACCAACAAGAGCATATCACATTTCAAAAATCCGCAAGCCCAACTTGATTTTGGCGAATTATTATTCCGAATGCTTGTTCTACTTTTCCGGGTAATTTTGAAACGTTATGGAGCGAGTTTTTTAGCCTTTCCAATCCTTAAGCTTCACGCATTTTACCGAAATTTAGCCGAATTCTACATTTAATATTCACAAGCCTTATTGCGTTTTAAAAAACTGTCAGCAAAATGATGATTTTTCTGGAGATTAAGCTCACAAACGTTCATTAAGCTGTTTAAATATCCAGCAAAAGTATATCCCAAGCTGACACATAACGGTCTTGCCGTATGCTGCGTATCCTGACGATAGTCGGATATGCTCGTTATACGGCTTGTTAGGTCTGGTTTTTTACTATTTTATATTTTGTTGTCCGATTATCTCCAATTTTCTGCCAAAATCCTTCAGATATTCCTTTTTTCATATCTCTTGTTGCTGTTGCTGCCGAAATATCTTTGAACACATCTAGGTAATCTTTTCTTGTAAATTCAAGTTCTTTATATTGTTCCTTAAAATAAACCAATCTTTCAAGATCATTAAGATTGCCTCTTTGTTGATTGATTACCTTTTTCAAACTATTATTTATTATATCAAGCATGTACTCAATAAAAATAGTGCTTTCTCCTGATTTATCCGATTTAGATAGAGCTTCATAATACTCTTTTTGATTTGCTTTAATTTCAAGTTCTATTGGTAAATATTCAAAAATAGGATTTTCTAACATTAATATTACTGTTTGCCACAATCTCCCCATTCTTCCATTTCCATCAGTGAATGGATGGATAAATTCTAATTCATAATGACAAACACAACTTTTTATAATAATACTATCTGTACTTTGGGACAAATATTTAAAGAGTTTATTCATTAAATTATCAACATTCCAGGCTGGTGGAGCCATATGGGCTAATTGACTACCTTTAAAAACCCCTACGCCTTGCCTCCTATATTCTCCTGGATTTTCAATTAATCCTTTCATTAATAATCTGTGCCCTTTCAAAAATGAGTTCGTTTCAAATGCTTTGAATTGCCAGAGGTTTTCGTAAACATTAATTGCATTTTTTACCTCAATAATATCTTTTTCAGGTCCTATTACTCTTTTATTTTCAAAAATATCCGTTACTTGGTCAATTGTTAGAGAGTTCCCTTCTATCCAAAGTGAAGATTGTATTGATTTTATCCTATTCGCTTTCCTTAATTTGGTTTTTGGCTTTCTTAAATAAGTTGAATCAACTATTCCTAATTTTTTACCTATTTCAATAGATAAATTAATAATTTTTGATGTTCCTGTGTAATAAAATTCGCTCATGATGCCATCATTTGATACCATAAAGATATGAATACTTTTCCATTTTATCAATTTTTATTATTATTTCTCTGTAAAAACTAATCAGACCTAACGGCAGTCTTCGCACTAACCCCCTCTAAGCGGTGTATCCTGCGAGGTGGGGGGGGGGGGGGGGTTAGGT
>JALVEE010000177.1 GCA_027008645.1 Saprospiraceae bacterium | reverse complement strand
CCTTCGCAAGTTTCGCACCCATCGCAACCTTCGCAACCTTCGCAACCCCTCGCAACCCCTCGCAACCTTCGCAACCCCTCGCAATCTTCGCAAGTCTCGCACCCATCGCAACTATCGCAAAAGTCGCAAGTCGCGCAAGTCTCGCACCCATCGCAAAAGTCGCAAGTATCGCACCCATCGCAACCATCGCAAGTTTCGCAAAAGTCGCACCCATCGCAAGTCTCGCAACCTTCGCAACCCCTCGCAATCTTCGCACCCTTCGCAACCCATCGCAACCTTCGCAACCCCTCGCAACCTTCGCAACCATCGCAACCCTTCGCAACTATCGCAAAAGTCGCAACCCTCACCCATCACCCAACACGGCTTCGCCGTCGTCAGTCACATTCAAGACTAACGCCAATACGATAAATAAATACCTTTCTTCACCAATGAACTCTCACAATTATTTAACTCAGAGTTCAATTTTAATTCCTTCACTTTGACCTTAATAATTAATCAAAGTCACTTACTGAAATGTTAAATAAAAATTTTTAACAATCCAAATACTTAGCAAACACCTCAATAATCCTAATGCTACCAAACATTTCAAATTCTATCATTATACTCCTTCGCCCATTCACTTTGACGCACTTCCCTTTCAGTCCCCTAAACGATCCTTTATCAATTTCAACATCTTCCCCTACCTCAATTTTTATATCAGATGTTAATTCTATTGATTTCGCTTCATTTTCTGATAATATTCTTAAATTTTTTATCTCATAATCTCTCACAATAGCCGGTTTCCCCAAATACTTAAGCACTCTTACAGTGCCATATACCTTTAATACTTTGGTATAAATTTCCTTTGGGTTAACTCTAACAAAAACGTATGATTTTATATATGGAACTTTCACCTTCTTCTTCCTGTCACTCCACTTGCTATATACTGTCTCCAAAGGCAAAAAAGCCTCAATCCCCTCTTCTGTCATTCGCTCAAACACTCTTTTCTCAGCTCTGGATTTGGTATAAATAGCGTACCAATTTTTAAGATTATTTTTTTTATCAGTTTTTGTTTCAACGCTTATGATACTATTATCTTCCTTTAAAAAATTCATCAAAAAAAATACAACTCAGTTATTAAAAAAACCATACTAAATACCTTAACTAATACTATTAATATTTCTTTTTTATAAATAATATTAATAAACTAATCAAAATAATTTGGTATGGTTAATTCCAGAATATCTATTTAAACTAACTGTTCAATAAATACCAGATGCAAAGATAATAAATTTTATTAGCTAATTTGCATATAACAAATAAAAATCAATCTTTTTTTATTTCGGGAATCCAACCTGCTCCATTCTGCTGTAACTCCTTATTCAATTCAGGTAGTTTAATCTCTTTTATATCATTTAAATCATTCAAAATACCGGGTATCTCTTTCTTCAAAATCCGCAATGCATCTCTTTCAGCTTGCGTGACTTTAAACATAGTGTTGAAGTGTGAATATACCAAAAAATAAAACCTGTCATTTAACGGAACCGGTTGTTTCCACCTTTCTTCAGGACTAGCCGGTGGCTTTTGCCCTCGAAACTTCCAGTCGATATCCAATAGTATGGATTCCAAATTCTCAATTTTCTTGAATAATGCAACATCTATACCAGGCGTCTGAATTGCCTGCTGCTTAAGATTCTTTATCTTTAACAATAATTCTCTCAACTCCGATTGAGCCTTAGTAGTTTCTTTGTAAACATCAAGTGCTTCCTTGTAAAATGTAGCCAATTCACTACTTGAAGCTACAGGTATTGAGGTATTATCAAGCAAATTCACAGTAAACTTTCTTCCCGCAACAAGGGTATCTATCTCCCCTCTAACATATCTATATACATCAATTGAATATGTTCCTGGTAATACAAAATATCCGTTTCCTGATTTCTTTAAAGGCTCAAATACCGGCTTATCCAATTTCAATGGAGACGGCATTGCATATTTTAAGTCCCAAGTGATTCTATTTATCCCTTTTGATATACTTTTGGTTAAATTTCTTACCGGGGAACCATCTTTATCTTTTATGGTAAACAAAAGGAAAGGAGAAACTTCTTCATTTTCTTTTCTTAACTCTTCCAATGTAGGATAAGGTATTTTTGCACTTTCTTTTATTAGCTCTTTCTCTTTTTCTCTACGTATTGATTTCAATTTCTTAGGCACATCCTTCATATAATAGGTAAATACTGCGCCAAATTCCTGATTTTTATCCTTGTATTCCAGAGAGCCAAATCCGTATCCACCTCTGCTTCTGGGAACATATAATAATGCATCTTTAATATCAAATAAATAAAAATCATTTTTCACTATATCATCACTAATATTTCGCAAGGGGCTATAATCATCCAATACATAAAACCCTCTACCAAAAGTAGCAATAACCAAATCTTCTTCTCCTTTGTGCAGGGCAATATCCCTTACTGAAATAGTCGGCAAACCGGACTTCAATTTAATCCATTGATTTCCCCCATCATTGCTAAAATATATACCAAACTCTGTTCCTATAAAAAACAATTTTTCATCAACAAAATCTTGCTTTATACTGTGTACCGGTAATTTATCAGGAAGATTAGTCGAAATACTTTGCCATGTTTTACCCAAATCGGCGCTTTTCAAAATATAGGATTTAAAATCAAAATGTTTTCTATTATCAAATGTCACATAAACAGTATTCTCGTCAAACCGGGAGGGTTCGATATCACTTATATATGTATATTCCGGAACTCCGGGAAATGATTTGATTTTTTTCCAGGTATCACCATCATCATCGGAGATATTCAACACGCCATCATCAGTGCCTACAAATATCACACCTTTCTTTACCGGAGATTCTGCAATAGAAACAGCAGTCCCATACAGTGAAGTGGACACATCCTTAGCTACACCATCTACTCCCCAATATCTTCCCATCACTTTCCACCGGTTTCTATCGACATCTGCTGTAAGGTCTCCACTTATCTTTTTCCAAGAATTTCCTCTATCTTCCGATTTGAACAAATAATTTGCAGCGATATAAAGAGTTTTATTATCGTGATTACTGAGAATAAACGGAGTATTCCAATTCCATTTGTACAAACTGTCCCCCTCCGCTTCTCTTGGTTTGATAGCTATTTTTTGACCGCTCTGCTTGTCATATCTGTAAATATTTCCATACTGGTATTCCGAATAAACTATATTGTGATTTTCCGGATCCACCGCTTGCCAAAACCCGTCTCCTCCGAGAGTTATATCCCATTCGGCTCTTGAAATTCCATCAGTATATAGCGTATTGGACTGAACTCCCAATGATGAATTATCCTGAGTCCCCCCATAGATCCAATAAAATGGTTTTGCATTATCGACAGCTACCCTGTAAAATTGTGTTACCGGAATCAATTTGTGTATAAATGTCTTTCCATTATCAAAGGTTTCATACAATCCTCCATCCCCTCCTATCATAAAATGATTTTGATTCGTCTCATCAATCCAAAAAGCGTGATCATCAACATGTCTTTTATTGTTACCAATGTTCTTCCATGTTTTTCCCCCATCTACAGAATATTTTGATCTTGTTTCCATAGAATATATGGTATTTATATCAAATGGACTTAGGTAAAATTCACCAAAATATTGTCCACTTGTATTATAATTGCTCATCTTCTGCCAACTTTCACCCATATCATTTGACCTAAAGAAGCCTCCTTTATCCATTGCCGCCTCAACCATCAGATAGACCACATTATCATCCAAAGGTGATATGTGAATTTCCATTCCCCCTTTATCAACTGAGGGAATACCATTTGTCAGCTTCCTCCATGTTTCCCCACCATCAACACTCTTCCATACCGCTGATTCCGGTCCTCCCCCGATTCTTGTTTGCGTTCTTCTTCTTCTTTGTTCTGAAGTTGCATACATTATATCAGGATTTTTAGTATCTATCTCCACATTATTCACTCCCGTATCTTCACTTATGTCGAGGACTTTTTTCCAAGTCTTGCCACCATCAGTTGTCTTAAAAAGTCCTCTATCTCCACCGGGGCCCCACACAGAACCTTCAGCAGCAACAAACACTATATTGCTATTTTGGGGATGAATCACTATACGTCCAATATGATAAGAATCTTTCAATCCCATATTTTTCCATGATTTACCACCATCAACACTTTTATACACTCCATCACCATAACTAACAGATCTCTGATGATTATTCTCACCACTTCCCGCCCACAATACATTGTGATTATGACTATCCATTGCTAAACACCCAATGGAATAAACAGGATAATTATCAAATACAGGCTTAAATGTAGTCCCATTGTTTGAAGTCTTCCAAATTCCTCCGGCAGCTATTGATACAAAATACTCGGATTTATTGCCGGGATTAACCACAATATCCGAAATTCTACCTGAAATAAATGCAGGTGAAATATTTCTAAACTTCAAACCTGAATATATATTTTCAGGAATAGTGTCTATTGATTTTGCTTTTAAATCAATAAAAGACACAACCATTACGATAAAAACTAAAAGTCTTTTCATTTAATTAGAATTTTTTAATGCAAGATAATGCGAGTAAAGTTAATGAGAAAAATCATAACCTTAATATTTTTCAAAGAAAAAATAGTTTTTTAATATTCTATACATTCATTTTTTTCAATAGAGAAGTACGCTAAAGCGCACTCTGCTCAGAATTTATGTTGCCCCCATAACTAAAGTTAGGGGCTATTCTTATATCACAGTAAATAATTTCACAGTACAAATCATAAGATTAGCCTCCAAATTATGTGTTTACTTGTAGGCACTATCACAAGCATTATTTCTCCAACTGATAAATATGCTTTAGACTTCTGGCTTTCTCATCCAAGTCCAACCCATACCCAATAACAAAAAGATTGTCTATATCAAAAGCCTTGAATTTAATCGGGTAATCGTGCTTAAATGCAGCAGGCTTAAACAAAAGAGAGGCAATCTCAACAGATTCCGGAGCCTTGCCTTTAAGATCTTCGATGAAAAACTTTAAAGTATTGCCCGTATCTATGATATCCTCTACAATCAATATATGCTTCCCTGAGATATTGAGATCAAGAGGAATTTTTACCTTGATTTCATTCTGAGAATTCATTCCTACATAAGAAGAGAATCTCACAAAATGTACAGCGTGTTCAATGTCAAAATGTCTTACCAAGTCAGCAGCAAATATATAAGCCCCTTTCAATACCACAATCACATCTACAAATTTGCCTTTATACTCCTTATTTATTTGCTCAGCTAACGCTTTTACTTTCTCTTCAAGCAAATCTTTGTCTATCATTTTTCTGAAAACCATGCCATTTAAGGCAACTGTAGAAGCCATAATATACTATATTTTCTAATTACAAAAACCAAAGGTAATACAATTAAATTATAAAACAAATATCAAGGATTTTTTATACTATTTATTACAAAAACAAGCTTATTTAATACTAATTCAAATATTTTAAACAAACGTTTGCGGAAATATTAATTTTTTAGCTACCTTAGCATTTATTAACCCGCATTATTCACGGGTTTTCGTAGTGAGAGTTCAAAATACCAACCTGCCCGCCGTACAAAGCACTTTGGCAGGCGGGTAGTAAAGGGAAGCGCAAGAAATTTTTAGCGAGTAAATGGACACCCATTTTTGAGGCATAAAATTTTTAAGCATTGGCTTTAATTGCAGGTAGTTTGAGCTCGTAATAGAAATACTTGTGAATAATACGGGTTAAAGTGAATAAAAAGGACATAAATCTAAAGCATTAAAATGAAAAAGTACAAGCACGTTGATTATCTATGGGATAAGAAATACGAAAAACAAATAGAAAACGATGAAGTTGAGTTATTGATATATCGTTCCAATCTCTTAGGGGCTGATTTGAGAATAACCAATTTCGGGGGTGGAAATACAAGTTGCAAAACTACTGAGATTGATCCATTGACCAAAAAGGAAACAGATGTAATGTATGTCAAAGGCTCGGGAGGTGATATAGGCACCATAAAAAGGGATGGTTTTGCCGCTCTATACATGGACAGATTAAATCATATGCGTACTATTTACAAGGGGCTCAATTATGAGGATGAAATGGTTGGTCTTTATACAAGATGCTTATTTGATCTCGATTCAAAGGCACCATCTATAGATACTGCGCTTCACGCTTTTTTACCTTTTAAACATATCGACCATTTACACCCTGATGCTGTCATTGCCATAGCTGCAACTGAGAACAGCAAAAAACTCACAAAGGAAATTTGGGGAGATAAAATGGGCTGGCTACCTTGGCAAAGACCGGGATTTGATCTTGGTATAAAACTATCACAATTGGTTGAAAAAAATCCCGGCTTGAATGGAATAATCCTCGAAGGACACGGTTTATTCACTTGGGGAGATACTTCATATGAATGTTATATAAATAGCTTGAATGCAATAGAAAAAGCAGGTATATTTTTAGAAAAAGCCTATAAAACAAAGAAAAGTTTTGGCAATACTAAAATCAAAAGCTTACCAAAGAAAAAAAGGCTTGATCAAGCAGCAAAAGCAGCACCTATCTTAAGAGGATTGTGCTCAAGCGAACAATTAATGGTTGGGCATTTTACCGATGACAAACGGGTTTTGGAATTTATTAATAGCGAGAGAGTTGAGGTTCTCGCTCCAATGGGGACTTCCTGTCCCGATCATTTTTTAAGAACGAAAATAAAGCCTCTGGTTCTAAATTTAAAACCGGATGAGAAGTTTAATGACACTGAATATATAAAGAAAAAAATAACTGCATTATTTGAGAAATACAGGAATGACTATACTGACTATTACAATAATCATAAACGTGATAATAGTCCTGATATGAGAGACCCCAATCCGGTAGTTATCCTGTATCCGGGAGTCGGGATGTTTACTTTTGCTAAAAACAAACAAACAGCAAGAGTTGCTTCCGAGTTTTATATCAATGCCATTAATGTGATGAAAGGTGCAGAAGCTGTTTCCAAATACAAAGCCTTACCGCTCCAAGAGGCATTTGATATCGAATATTGGTTACTCGAAGAGGCCAAACTAAAAAGACAACCCAAAGAAAAACCACTATCAAGAAGAGTTGCAGTAGTCACAGGAGCAGGTGGAGGAATCGGTAAAGCTGTAGCGGAAAAGCTCATTGCTGAAGGTGCAGTGGTCGTAATGACCGATATTAATAAAAAAAATCTAAAAGAGGCAGCAAGCGGATTTGGTAAAGATAATCATACTTATATTGTAAGCGATATCACTAAATCCAAATCAATAAAAAAAGTTTTTAGAGCAGCATCTATCACTTTTGGAGGAGTTGATATCCTGGTCAATAGTGCCGGTATTGCAATATCGAAAAAATTGGAAGATACGGAAGAGAAAGACTGGGATTTACTTCAAGACATTTTGGTTAAAGGTCAATTCCTTTTGGCTAAAAATGCGGCTATAGTAATGAAAAAACAAGGTTTCGGAGGAGATATAATCAATATCGTTAGTAAAAATGCCCTTGTCTCCGGGCCAAACAATATTGGGTATGGAACATCCAAAGGAGCTCAACTACATATGTCCAGACTATTAGCTGCAGAGTTAGGAGCAGACAAAGTAAGGGTCAATGTCGTCAATCCGGATGCTGTAATAATCGGCAGCAAAATTTGGGAGGGCAAATGGGCGGAAGGAAGAGCCAAAGCTTATGGAATAAAAGTATCGGAACTACCGGCTTTTTACGCCAAACGCACACTTTTGAACGAAATAATATTGCCTTCGGATATCGCTTTAGCCGTATCTGCATTTTTGATTGATTTGAAAAAAAGCACAGGCAATATCATCAATGTTGACGGAGGAATAGCGGCTGCATTTCCCAGATAATAATTATAATAAAATATTGAAATATGAAATTGTCAAAATCTGATATCACAAAACACAATGATTCGCTTTATAAAAATCATAAAAAAAAGTACGATTTCCTCAAAAGCGAAATTGAAAACTTGGATGAAATCACCAGTCAAATCGCCGCATACAATGTCGCTGTTCCAAGTTGGGCCTTAGGGGCAGGAGGAACAAGATTCGGAAGATTTGGCTTTGGGGGTGAACCTTCTAATCTTTTTGAAAAATTATCAGATATAGGTATCATCCATGCTTTGACAAAATCTGCAGGGGCCATTTCCCTTCATATTCCTTGGGACATTCCTGATAATCCCCAAAAAATAAGAGAACATGCGGAGCAATTGGGTATAGTATTCGATGCGATGAACTCTAATACATTTCAAGACCAAAAGAATCAAAAATACAGTTATAAGTACGGCTCACTATGCCATGTTGATAAGAATGTAAGACATCAAGCAGTACAACACAATAAGGAGGTGATAGACCATGGAATAGCTTTAGGTTCAAAATCATTGACAGTATGGCTTGCGGACGGTTCAAATTTCCCGGGACAAATAAATTTCAGAAGAGCATTGAACAATACTCTCGAAAGCCTGCAAGAAATATACGACTATCTACCTGATGATTGGAAAATGTTCATAGAATACAAACCTTATGAGCCTAACTTCTACTCTATGGTAATCCAAGATTGGGGAACATCTCATTTTTTGGCAAACAAACTGGGCAAAAAAGCATTTACATTGGTTGATTTGGGACATCATTTGCCCAATACCAATATCGAACAAATAGTTGCCACACTGATGATGGATGGCATGCTTGGAGGATTCCATTTCAACGACAGCAAATATGGCGATGATGATTTGACCGTAGGAGCTATCAAACCATACCAATTGTTTTTGATTTTCAATGAACTGGTGTATGGAATGCAAAATAATCCTGCAAATAATCCCGTTCCTGCCTGGATGATTGATGCTAGTCACAATGTCAAAGACCCGCTCGAAGATATTATTCAGTCTATAAACGCAATTGAGACTGCCTATGCCAAAGCATTATTAGTTGACCAAAAAGCATTGCAGGAAGCACAAATGAGAAATGATGTTGTACAGTGTCAAAATATTTTGCAGAGTGCATTCAATACAGATGTTCAACCCATATTAGCTCAAGCCAGACTTAGCAATAATGCTTCTATAAATCCAATAGCAGCATTCAGAGATTTTGATATAAGAAAAAATCTTATTGATGAGAGAGGCTTAGAAACAACTGCCACAGGTTTGTAACAGAAAAAAAGAATATGTTATGTTGACCTTGATTTTTGACATAGGCAAAACCAATAAGAAATTTTTCATTTTTGATGAAGACTTCAATGTTCTATACCAAAACGAAACTGTTTTTCCTGAGACAATTGACGATGATGGTTTTGCCTGTGACAGTCTTGATTTGTTGACAAAATGGCTAAAGGAAACATTTGATAAGGTAAAAAAAGAATTTGATATCACTCATGTAAATTTTTCTACGTATGGAGCATCTTTTGTTCATTTAGATAAAGACAATTTGCCCGTCACTCCTCTTTATAATTACCTTAAAGCATTACCTGCAGACATTGAAGATAAGTTTTTATCAAAATTCAATGACAAAATGGATTTTTCATTAAAAACATCATCACCATACCTCGGCATGCTCAATTCAGGCATCCAATTATTTTGGTTAAAGTACAAGAAGAGCAAAAGCTATTTAAAAATCGATAAATCGCTGCATTTACCACAATATTGCAGTTTTTTGTTTTCAAATAATCTCATAAGTGAATACACAAGCATCGGTTGTCATACCGGATTGTGGAACTTTAAAGAAAAATCTTATTCCGATTGGGTAAAAGCTGAGGGTATTGATACAAAATTTCCTAAAATAGCAAATCCAGGTACCGTTTTTAAGCGCAATAATACAAACATTGGCATTGGAATCCACGATAGTTCAGCTGCTCTTATCCCCTACTTAATAGGATCTAATAATAAATTTGTTTTGATCTCCACAGGAACCTGGTCTATTTGTCTGAATCCGTTCAGTACGGAAGATTTAACAGAAAACGATTTGCAAAATGACTGTCTTAATTTCATGCAAACCGACGGAGGTCCTGTCAAAGCTTCGAGATTATTTCTTGGGCACGAACATCATATTCAAGTCATGAAGCTGAATAAACTATTTGCTAAAGACTATGATTATTTCAAAAAAATAAAATTTAACAAAGATACTTTTACTAAGTTGAAGAATAATCAGACTAAAGCATTCTTCTTCAAAAATTGGGAAGCTGTTGACAATAGAAATTTTGACATCGAAAATTCTATCGATTACGCCGAAGCTTATCATCAACTTATTATAGAATTGGTAGATAGGCAAATCCATTCCCTTAATTTAGCAATTGGTTCAAACCAAGGCATTGACACAATATACATAGATGGCGGTTTTAGTAAAAATGAATTATTTTGCAAGATATTAAAAACAAATTTGCCAAATC
>JALVEE010000176.1 GCA_027008645.1 Saprospiraceae bacterium | reverse complement strand
GCCAATCCATAAAAACAGATATAAAAAAATAAATACAACAACTCCTATTACCACCGCAATAATCAGTTCTCTCAAGAGATTTAATTTTATATTTTTTATATTACTCATCAGATGTTTTATTGGCTGTATTTCATTTTTTTTAAACGAATATAATTATTTATTTTGTTTTTTCACTTCTTTAACCGAACAATCGTCACTATTTAATATGCCGAGAGCTTGCTCTTTTCCCCAATTTGGAAAATACTTAGCTTTAACTTGAAAGCTATCAAACTTTTCAATAGATTTTTCAATCTCAAGACAAAAAGGTTTTAGGTCTTGCTTAAAAAATCTGGCTGCCCCCATCTGAAATTGTGCTTTTAGGTAATAAGGTCTTGGATTTGTAGAGTCGAGTGCTATTGCCTTTTCATAGGTCATAATCGTCTTTCCGGACAATTTAGCTCCGTTAACCATTGGGTTATAAGCTACTTGAGCTGTCAATAATAAGCCCTTTAAAGCGTAAACTTCAGAGTTATCCGGAGCAATTTTCATCAATGTATCTATTACAACAGATGCATTTTGCATTAAAAGCTCTCTTTTTGTATTGTCTTTCTCACCAAAAGAGCTTGTTATTCCAACTTGAGCTGAATAGTAATACGGTATCCAATTTGTTTTTTCTACTTGAGCAATTCTGTTGAAAGTGGCAATTGCTTTATCATTTTCACCTTTTCCCCAGTATTCAAATGCTGTTTGCATACCTTTATCATATGGCGTTTGTGCATTTGTGAAGACAGTTATTGTCATAGCCAGTAATATCATTAATTTTTTCATTGTTAATTATTTTTATGTTTGAGTTAATATTAGTGTTTTAGTTCTTGAAAAATATCTTTATTTACTACTTCGAAGGAAGCATCTTCGTAGGATGCCGGACCAAACATACCTCTTGCGTTATTAGAAAAAGAATAGCCTTCTTTTGGGATACCAAAAATATAAGTATCAAATTTTTGATTGCTATTGGCATCGTGAAAAGTCGATATGGCATAAGTGCCGTTTGGGATACTGTCAAAAACCACGATAGCAGTATTACTTTCAACCTCAACTTTTATTGACTTGTATTCTTTTTTTAAGAATGTTGAGTCGGAATTATACAAACCAACATATAATTCTCCGGAAATAGGACTTAGGTTTTTTACTTTTACGGTAATTTTGTTTTGTGCACTTAGATAAGTGAAGCTCAAACTTAGTATTAAAACGATTAATTTTTTCATTGTTTATGATTTTAAAGTTAATAATAATACAAATTTATGATGGAATCCTATGCTTTTCAATTAATATCAACTGAACTGTTGATTAAGCAAGCTGAATTGTAAATTTTTTAGTATATTTGTCTTGAAATATCGCAATTTGTATTTAGTGGATTTTTAGTTTAGGATTTGAGCGAGTCCGCTAAATTTATTATTATAGAAAATTTATTGCTATGAAAACCAAACTAACTGTTTTTATTTTATTTTTTATTTCCTTTACATTATTCTCTCAAAATATTTCCTTGGACAAAAGTTTTGGAGATAACGGGATATTTGAAAAGCATTACAAAGACAATACAGAGATAGCTGCATTCGATGCTAAACTTACCGGAGACAATTCATATTTAGTGGCTTTAGTTGCGTTCGATAATGAAGAAGAATATTATTTATTGGCAAAATACAATTATTCCGGGCAATTGGATACTACTTTTGCAGACAAAGGTTACTATAAATGTAAATTGGATGTAGAATTTATTTTAAAATACATAGTTTTGCCAAGTGGTTATATTGTACTGACAGATATGGATGATGATGATAATTTTATAATTTCAATTTTGGATGAGCATGGTAATTTTACATTTAGTTATACTGTAGATTTTGGAAACTACAATGTTAGTGTATATTCAATATTATACAGAGATGATAATCTATACGCAGCCGGAACTTATCACAAAATAGAACCCGGACAAAGTGAAACAAAGGATAGCGCTTTTATTTTAAAGTTAACAGATTATGGTACTTTGGATACTACTTTTGGAGATAAAGGTGTTTATAAATATGGAATTTCAGGATTCCAGGCTGAAACAAACGAAATTGTATTTCAAGGTAAGAATATTATATCCGCTGTTTCATACTATGGTGATAATGAATATCTTTCTACACTGAATAGGATTGATTTAAATGGAAACCTAGATGAAGATTTTGGAGATTCGGGTGTGGCTATTATTGATAATTTTGAACCGGAGTTTATTCAACTTCATATCGATAGTAGCGATAATATATATTTGAGCACTATTGAATTTGCAATGGTAATTAAATTGACAAAACAGGGAGAATTGGATGAAACTTATGGAGAGAATGGAATAGCTTATTCCGACTCTTTAAATGAACTTGATCCATTAACATATTTCAGTTTTATGAATAAGGGAGAAGTTTATTTTTTTGGAAGTTTAAGTTTTGGTGATGAACTCCAGGGTGCTGTTCCAATAATTATAAAGTTCAATACACAAGGCAAACTTGACACTTTATTCGGGGAAAGGGGAATTTTTTCTCAGAAACTGGATAGTGAGAGCGCAGAGTACTTAAATGGAATTATTGACAGTAATGGTAAATTCTTAGTTGTAGGGGGATCGATAGAAGATTCTGAAGCGCCATATCACGAATTACCTAATAAGATATTTATGGCTCGTTATAAATTCAATGCTGCATCTATTGAAGATAATGTTTTGTATCGTATGAAATCCGAATTATACCCCAATCCTGTTTCTAATAATAGATTTACTTTAACTTTTGATTCAAAAAGCAGCTCAAAAATCACAATTGAACTAATGGATATCAATGGTAAAATTTGTAAGCTGCTGTATAGTGGTTCAGTAAATAAAGGAAGCAATGAGTTCAAATTATTATTACCGGAAAATATTAAAAAAGGAATGTATCTGGTAAAAATAAATACGGAAAAAGGGTATTTTATCAGAAAGCTTGATATCCTTTAGTGTCAATATTACAGCCGATTCAATTGATTTGCTTTACTATCATCGCTTATTGTCCAAAAGAAACCGATAAAGAATGATCTTGTTTTAGCCGGTGTAATAAGCTGACTTCTGTATATTCCATTGGAATCCGGTATTCTCGAATACTGATAACCATATTCGTTTTTGAATCCTAATACATTGGAAAAAGAAAAGAATAAAATCTTTTGCTGTGATATAAGATACGACCAAGTCAAACTCAGATCAAAGTACGGTTTTGTTTTTTCGGACATAAATTTATCTTTATTCGGATTGTTGTAGGGTCTTGGGTCGGAATAAGTAAAGGTTATGCCGGGATAAGATTTAATCGCTCCAATCCAATATTTTGCTACTACAGAGAAATTGTGTTTTGATGCAGTTGGAGGAGTGGCTTCTTCGGGATAGTAATCATATTGTTTTTTAGCATCCAAGTATGAATATGACAACCAATATTCTAAGAATCTAAATGTCTTTTTATCCTTCCAAAACACGTCTAAACCCCTGGCAAAACCATAGCCTAAACTACTTTGAGTATTGTTTTTTGATATTAATAAAAGATCATTGTATTTTTTATAATACCCTTCAAAACGCAAAATTCTACTATTGTTTTTATAAGAATAATTAAGGATATATTGATTGGCATTTTCATATTCCAAGCCATTATTTGCGATATAACTAATATTTGGCATTTGAAAATATTTGCCGATAGCCAAAGACAGTTGACCATTTTCACTAAGTTTATAAGCTAAAGATATTCTTGGTGCGATATTCCATTTATCCAATAGCTTTGAGTATTCGGATCTAAGTCCTATTTTGGTCACAAAGTTTTTTGAAAACAAGTATTTTGCCTCGGAAAAAATTGCATATTGTTTGCTTTTTGTACTGCCTTCTACGAGATAATTATAATCAAAATTGATTTTTTGACTTATTATTTCCGATCCTAAATTCACTTTCAAGAGGTCATTAAAAATATGTGTATATTTAAGTTTGGTATGATGTCCGTATTGGTAGATATTTTTGGGAATACCATCCAAGGCATATTTCGCTTTGTCAAAAAGATAACTTGCTCCGATAAATACCGCATTTTTACTATTAATACTGCCCTTAAAAGTATAATTCAAATATAGATTATCATTTTTGATTTGTGATTCTACATTTTTATCAAAATCTATATCATACCTGTTAAGTATAGCATTGGACTTAGTACCGGCAATATAAAACTTCAATAATCCCGAATTGAATTTATGTCTATATACTCCTTCACCTGAAATACCCGAGTATGGTTTTTTCCAATCGTATTTATCCGGAAACAATTTTTGATATGGCTTTAGATTTATATAACTTGCAGAAATACTTACAGCATCTTTTTTCCATACTTGGGTTTTTCCAAGACCCAAACCCAATGACATTATACTTATATCCGTTTTGCTTTGAGATGGGAAATCAGTTGTATTCATCGATAAAACCCCTGAAAGAGCGTCTCCATACTCAGAAGAATATCCTCCGGAACTAAAGGCTACTCCTTTAAATAGAAAGGAAGAAAATCTGGATCTGGTAGGAAAATCTGATTCATTGGTAAGATACGGTTTGAATACGTGCATACCATCAATATAGACTTTGGTTTCTCTAGCATCTCCGCCTCTTACAAACAATCGACCATCCTCACCGACTGTCTGAATCCCCGGCAACGTCTTTATTGCCGAATTGATATCTCCGGCTTGCGCTCCGGCTGTAGTTACCACGTCTATTGGATTCAGTACAGCTGTTTTTGAATTATCTCCGGTTTCAAATGTTCCTGCTGTGATAGTAATAGCGTTTAATTCGTTTACAAGTTCCTCCAGTGTAATTACAAGATTATTCAATTTGGAGATATCCTTTTTCTCTTTAAATGTTTTGTATGAAACAAAGGAAACTACCAATGTCTGAATGCCTTTTTCATCAGAATTAAAGCTAAATATGCCTTTTTCATCGGTAAAACCACCATCGTATGTATTTTCAATATAGACACTAGCTCCTACTATAGCTTGTCCTTTTGTATCTACTACTTTACCTGAAATACTATTTTGAGCATTAGAATTGAATCCAAGTGCAATTAATATAACAATTATTAAATTCTTCATATCTATTATTTTTTTTACAAAAGTAAATTATACCTATGTTCCGGTAAATTAAACCTAGATGAACTGTTATAATATGGTGATGAACTGTAGTGTAATTCAGGTAAAGTCTATTTCACGGAGGAAGTTTTGCCTTGTAGGATGATATAAACATTGAATATCAAATAAATATTATAAAATTCCTTAAAATGTTATTTGACATTAATAATATTTGTAAAAAATCATAATAAAACTTTTATTATTGCAAAAAAATACTTACTTTTGAAATTAATTGTATCTCAATTACAATATATTTATTTTTTCATCTTAAAAATTATTTGCTATGAGAACACGTATATCGCTGAACAACAGCAAGTTACACCCCCCCGTTTTTCTAATGTAAACATATTGGAAAACAGTCGATTAACAATCGATTTTAAACACACAGTACTGCATGGAAAAAAATATTTAAAAATTGTTTTAATATTTTTTTTCGTCATTAACTTAGGATACGTACTAAGCGCACAGCACAACACCGTTAACGCACAGCAAAAGCAAGTATTTGAAAAAGAAATGAACGCCTACATCGCCACGCACCTGAATAAAGAAATCGCCGAAATCAAGCAAAATGCTGATTTGATAGAAAACTTTGATGAATACACTGAAGAAGATATCCGCAATATGGCAAAAGCGTATGCCAAAGACAAGTACATCCGCCACAATATGAAAGATTACCTCAATACATACTTCTCCACTCCACAAGCGATGGTTACTACAGATACATTTATATGCGATAACGGAGGATTTGAAGATGATTTTTTGTATTATAAGGGATATACTGCTACATATGAGTTTGGAAGTAATGATTGTACTCCAATATATAAGAATGGTGATGATGTTGTATTTACTCAGGCTTCATTACCTACAAATAAAAGATTTGAAATAGTCACTTCCGGTGTAGATGACCTAACAGGAATACAGAGAGTGAAATTTGGGAATAAAGCACTTAAGATTAATGACAGGCATGGACACATACGTAACTGCTACGGGGATTATGGAATAGATAAAATCGTGAAAAGGTTTAAAGTAACGGAACAAAACAGAGAATTTACAGTATGGTACTCTGTAGCATTGGAGAATCCCGCCGGACATAATGACCGACAACCGTTTCTAAACATCAAATGTGATTTAGCACCGGATAATGAATTGTGTTTTGATGCAGACATTATTGAATGTGCCCAATACTTCAGTGATCCTTGCGATTATGATAGTATTGATGTATTGGATTGGTCATGTCATAGATTTAAAATACCGGAAGATAAAGTAGGGCAAATAGCTACATTGGAAATAATTACTGCTGATTGTGGCTGGGGAGCACATTTCGGATATGCATATTTTGATGGTATATGCGAAGAATGCGATAGCACTAGTGCTTTAGGTTCAGCGATATTGGATGAAGATATCAATTACATATCTTGTGATGGAGATTTAGCGAGGATTTGCGGTACCTACTCGGATCCAAAAATTTGCGGTAATTTTTCACAAGTTGATATTTCAGTTCCCGGATTTGATATTGAAAATGTCACAATAGATACTTCAACTAAAACATTTTGTTTAGATTTTCTGAAATCAAATTTCACTTTCGATGAATGTCTTGAAATTTATGTAGAGATTGTTTTTAGCAATGGAGTATTTGATTTGCCGGCAGTACTTTCCAATAGCATAGAGATTTGTGAAAAAAGATATACCAAAAGTCACAATTATACTATTGAGGTTGGTGAATGCGATGATAATGAGTCAGATGAGTTATCGGATGATTATTATATGGTAAAATTAAATATTTTGGCTCCTGAAACGGATAGTTGGATACTAGAACGCCATTTGGTTGACCCTTATTCAAATGAATCTGGATCATATACTCTTATGACAGGTACGGGAGATGCTCAATTAGAATTGGGACCATTTTTAATTCAGGAAGGAGATTGGTGGTTAGAATTATCATTTTCCGATTGTGAATACAACGAACTAATAGAAGCTCCAGAATTTTGTGCCAAATGTGATAATTTTAAGGGATTAAAAATATCAAATGTACATTGCAATAAAGAAGATGATACCTGGAGCTATGATCTTAGAGTTGATTGGACAGATGCAACTTCACTTGATTATTTTAAAATTGAATCTTTACCGTATAATTATAATCAAACATACTCCTTATCAGGAGGGGCAATTAGTGCCGGTTGTATAAATATTACCTTGATCGCATCTAGACCAGATGATTGCGAGGCAAAACTAAAAATATGTCCTCCAAAAAAATGTTCTGAAGAATGTAATCTTGAAGCTTATGTAGTAGATGTAGTATGTTTGAACGAAAAAAGTTTTTTGGTAAAAATGGATATTTCCGGAATAGGAAATAAACGATT
This sequence comes from Saprospiraceae bacterium, assembly GCA_027008645.1. Classification (GTDB taxonomy): domain Bacteria; phylum Bacteroidota; class Bacteroidia; order Chitinophagales; family Saprospiraceae; genus JADJGA01. The sequence goes on along the minus strand of JALVEE010000176.1, from coordinate 2,931 downwards.
ATGTAGTGATCCCGGATATACATATTATTATCCATATTATCTATATTATTTGAATAGTGAAACAAATATCTATTTAAAACTTTGTGATTATGGAGAGAATTGCAATACATGCGAGAGCGATTGTTATAAAATAATATATGTTCCTAAGCCTGATTGCGACTACGATCCATGGAAACCGGTAATGCCCCTAAAACAAAAGACCGATTTTAATTTAAGTAATGTTTTATATGATGAAATAATTGTTTACCCCAACCCCATATTAAATAATGAAATAATTATTCAATCCAAATTGGATAAAACGGAATTTAGTATTTATAATACTGATGGGAAAATAATCAAAGAAGGAGTATTTACCGGAAATGAATATAAAATTAGTTTTAATGGTATATCAGGTCTATATTTTATCAAATATCTAAATAGTCAGGGGAAACCTGCATTTATAAAAATGCTGAAGCTGTAATATTGATTTTAATATGTGCTGTCAAATAGGCAGCACATATTTGTTTTCATTTTAACATTCATTAAATGAAGAAGTTATTAATTATATCATTTTTTTTATCAATATACTTTCAGTTAAGTTCGCAAGAATTTGAATGGGCTATAAAATTTGAGGATATACTTACTTCTGATATAAAGACAGACAAACTTGGAAATATATATATCATAGGTGAGTTTACCGGAACTGTTGATTTTGACCCTGGTATTGATATACATACCATCACAGCCCCACTTAGTCCATTTTCATTTTTCATTTTAAAATTGGATAAAAACGGAAAATTTTTATGGGTTAAAAGTATTGTCGGTGTTGATGGCAAGTCACTAGCTATTGATTCAAATACCAACGTGTATATTACAGGATATTTTACTAATATAACTGTTGATTTTGACCCTGGTAACGGTGTATTTAATCTTCAAACTAAAGCTGGATCTGATGCTTTTATATTAAAAATAAATGAAAACGGAGAGTTTATATGGGCAAAAAGTTTAGCCGGATCTAAAGCTGATGTAGGAAAATCCATTTATATTGATTCGGAAAATAATATATATGCCACAGGATATTATGGAGGAAAAATTAATTTCAATATTGGAACTGACACTTTTAGTCTAAATTCCAATGCATCAAATGGAAATTATGATATATATATATTTAAACTAAAAGAAAATGGAAATTTCCTTTGGGGAAAAAGTATTGGTGCAGGATTAGAAGAAAAAGATATTGCTTCAATTATTGCAGATTCAAATAACGATATTCTTATTACAGGAGATTTTTCAGGTACTATTGATTTTGACCCTGGAGCGGGAACATATAATCTTAGTACAATTCCAGGAGAATTTGATGTTTTTCTATTAAAACTTAATAAAAATGGGGACTTCGTATGGGCTAAGAGTATTCCTGAACGAAGAAGATATGAAATAGTCTCAATTATTTTTGATTCAAATGATGGTATTAATATTAGTGGAACCTTTGAAAATACAATTGATTTTGATTTGAGCTCTAACACTTACACACTTACATCTAAAGGTGGTACTGATGTTTTTATATTAAAACTTGATAAAAATGGAGACTTCATATGGGTAAAAAGTTTTGGTGGTATAGGCTATGATAGTGAAAGCTTTTTAGATATAGATAACAGGGATAATCTGTATATTTTGGGAAACTTTGCAGAAACAGTAAATTTTGATACAGGAAATAATTCTTCAATTGTATCTTCAAATGGACAAAGTGATGTGTACATATTAAAACTTAATAAAAGAGGTGATTTTGTTTGGGTTAAAACTACTGGTGGAGTAAGTTTTGATGTAGGAAATAAAATAATTGTTGATTCAAAAGACAATATTATTGTTTATGGAGAATTTAATAATAAGGTAGATTTTGATCCGGGAATCGACACTTTTTATCTCACCGGATCCTGGGATGCTTTCATCCTAAAGCTCTCCCAATGCCCCACCTCCTTCGACACTATGCAAGTCAATACCTGCGATAGCTATACATGGATAGACGGTAAAACCTATACCGAAAGCACTGATACGGCAGAATATATACTTACCAATGCTCAAGGCTGCGATAGTATAGTATCACTTGATTTGACAATATATAAAAAAGATAGTATTGGTATGCAGATTACCGCTTGCAATGAATATATCTGGAAAGACGATACACTAAAAAATACAGATATTTACCGCTATGACACACTAAATATCTATGGTTGTGACTCCACTGTTACCTTAGACCTTATAATCAATAAATCCAGTGATTCCAACCTTAAGATAACGAGTTGCGACAGCTATATTTGGCACGATAGCAGTTATACTCAAAGCGGGATTTATCGATTTGATACTATCAATGCAGTGGGTTGTGATAGTACTGTCACTTTGGATTTAACTCTTAATAGTTCGAGTAGTACCACTCTGGAAAAGTCTGCTTGCGAAAGCTATACTTGGCATGATAGCATAAACACCAGTGGCGGAACTTACCGATTTGATACAGTAAATATCACAGGTTGCGATAGCACCGTAACTCTCAATCTTACTATCGTAGATAAAATCGAAAAACTTGATACAATGTATATCTGTCAAGGGGATACCATTGAGATATATGACAGCGAGATATGGGAAGAAAAACTGGTATCCAAGACATTTATCAGCCAAAAAGGCTGCGATAGTATCCAAAAAATTCAGGTAGTGGTAAAACCCCTGCCGGAAGGTACAATCACAGAAAGTATCTGCGAGGGAGATTCAATATTTGTTGTAAACCTGTGGATATCTGAAGAAGGAACTTATACCATACACAAGGAAAATGCAGGGGAATGTGATAGCTTGTATAGCGTAAATATCACGCTTAGACCCCTGAAATACAGCTACGACACTATCGATATCTGTAAAGGCGATACTATTGAGGTATTTGGTTTTGAGATAAGCACTGAAACAGAT
>JALVEE010000175.1 GCA_027008645.1 Saprospiraceae bacterium | reverse complement strand
TTATTTTTGTCGAGAACAAAGCATATAATTTTCAGCATAGCCGTAGCTATGGTGGAAATTATTAATGCAGTTATCGGCAAAAAGAACGAATACTTGGCCTGAAAGAGTATGCTTGACTTGACACTAGTGTCAAGTCAAGTGTAATGTTTCAGGTAAGTTGATGTTATTTTTGTCGAGAACAAAGCATATAATTTTCAGCATAGCCGTAGCTATGGTGGAAATTATTAATGCAGTTATCGGCAAAAAGAACGAATACTTGGCCTGAAAGAGTATGCTTGACTTGACACTAGCCAAGAGCTTATCCCGCATTATTCACAAGTATTACTAATAGCTATTACCAAAGACTAAGCGCCCTCCTACTCCACTTCTTCTTTGGGGCGCATTTCATTTTTTCGCATATAAGGTTAATTTTTCTATATGCACAGATCGCCTCACTTATGAAATTAATCCGTTTTACTTCTAAATACTACATCAATGTGCCGTTAGGCACAAAATATGGGTAAAAAAGGGCTTTTATCCAACTAAAACGCGTGCCGTAGGTACGCAATGTTGCCCACATCAACAAAATTTCTTGTAATAACGCGAAAAAATGAAATGCACTTCTCCATTGAAACCCCCACAAAGAATTTATCTTTATTCTAAATTAGATATATATGTATTTTTTATTTTGAAATAATTCGATTAAATCATATAATTTGCGAAGATTATTTATCTAAACAATTAATTATGAAAAGAATATTATTATTGATGGCGATGACTATCATCGCATTTAATGTGAATGGACAGAAATTAAAACCTTATATCTTGGCCGGATATTCTACCGGTGAAATAAATACGGTAAAATCCGAAGTGAAGCAAAAATTAAAATCCAATGGATTTGAAGTATTGGGATCCTATCATCCGATGGGTAGCAATGGCAGGGTAGTTATTGCTGTATCAAATCCGGATTTGACTTCAGCTGTAAAGAGCGTGGGAGGATTTACAGGATTCGCAGCGGTTCTAAGAGTGGCATTGACAAAAGAAAACGGGAAAGTACTGGTCTCTTATACCAATCCCGAGTACTGGGGAAGAGCTTATTTTACAAAAAAATGGAATGTGGTAAGTTCAAACTACGCAAAACTTGCTTCTAAGTTTAAAACAGCTCTTTCGGGGTACCAAGGGGATACGTTTACACAATTTGGTTCTGAAGACGGTCTGAAGCCAAGTAAATTAAAAAAGTATCACTATATGATGGGAATGCCTTATTTTGAAGACAATATAGAGCTTAAGAAATTTAGTAGTTTTGATGAAGCGGTATCCACTATTGACAACAATCTTAGTACGGGTGTATCCGGAGTAAAAAAGGTATATTCCAAGAAAATAGGAAATATGAAGCTTTATGGACTGGCATTGACCGGAAGTAAAGGAGAAAAATTGTTTATGCCTAAGATTGATGTTTCAAGTCCTAAGCACACTGCATTTTTGCCTTATGAGCTACTGGTAAAAGGCAATAAAGCATATATGTTGCACGGCAGATTCAGGATAGCACTGGCTTTCCCTGATTTATCAATGGGACAATTTATGAAAATAGTATCTACTCCCGGATATATTGAAGATAAGTTCGAAGAAGTATGTAAATAATTAATTTTCTCGCAGCGGAAACTGAGGTTTCGCTAAGGCGGCATAAAGCAAATTTTCCCAGTGCTACTTTGCGAGACCTCCGGGATACTCTGCGGGAATTTTTATATTGTATATTTATTCCTTTCGTGTTATTGTATAATCTATCTGTACGATACCTTGCTGTAATTCCAAACTGAATATCGAATATCGATTAACGATTTAAAATTTCAGAAGTATTTCTTAAACAGCAAATACTAAGTTATTTCTTAGTCAGTTTTTCTAATACATCTTCGACCTCGTATTCATCACCGAGTTTAAATCCACTGTGATCAAATACGATGTTCCCTTTCTTGTCAAGAATAAAAGTTTGTGGAACTGCTGAAAAATCCAATGCTTTTTTCAAATCTTCATTTATATCGCTCAATACCGTAAAAGGCCATTGTTTTTGTGCAACCAAGGGTTTTACTTTTGCAAATTGTCTGATATTGTCAGTTGATACGGCAACTATTTCAATTCCGTATTTTTCTTCCCATTCATCAAATATATCCGCATAAACATCCAACTCTCTCTTACAAGGTACGCACCAGGTAGCCCAAAAACTGACGATTGTTATTTTGCCATTATTGACAAAATCATCGGTATTGACAGTTTTACCATTCAAATCCTTGATGTCCACAGAGGGGAATTTTTTACCTGATTGTGAAAAAGCTGATAAAGAGAAAGCAAAAAACAAAAATAGAATGAATTTGGATTTCATATTGAATTAATTTAAAGTTTTAAAAAATCGTTTCTTATAAACACTATTGTTATTAAGACGAAATAATGCTGCGAAATTATAAAAATAACTTAGATTAACTAATAATTAACTCTAAAACATAAACTTTAACAAAAAATTTCAGTTATTAAATACTCAAGCCAAAATAGTATCGTTATTGATGTTGTTTGATACTATTTAGTGGTTGCGAGAGAATAAGTAATTTTATTTTGATGTGTTTTCTTGCAGATACGATTTATTGTTTTTATTTCAATCTGAGTGAGATAGAACCGTTTGCATTAAGCCATTTTAAAAAGAAGAACGAAAATTTTACGAATGAAGATTATTAAATTTGCTTTTGGTATTGTTGTGGTTTTGAGTTTATTCTCAACTTTCAAGTCATTTGCAGGAAATTTCAATCCGGACAATCCCTATGCACCGGAATATATATTAGCAAGTCCCGATACGATTAAGCCCAGATATAACGATTTCATAAACGATACCATAAAAAATCCTTTTGACTTAAAGGATCCGTCAGTTGTAGAGAAAACGGTAGAATATGATCCTGAAACAGGAATGTATATCATTACCGAGAAAATAGGAAAAGACTATTTTACCACCCCCACATATATGACATTCAATGAGTATTTGGAATGGAAGGATCGACAACAAAGAATCGAATACTTCAAACAATTGTCCGGTTCGGGTTCCGGTAATAGGAGCAAAAGGGGAATAGTTGATCCCGCTTCGTATGTAAGTGTTAAAAAAGACCTTGTTGAGAGAATATTTGGAGGCAATGAAATCACGATTAAACCCCAAGGAAGTATTCACCTTACTCTTGGTGCATCTCGGCAGATTATGGACAATCCGGCCTTTGAATTAAGAGCACAAAGAGTGTGGAATCCTATATTTGATGAAGGAATTCAAGTCAATGTTGAAGGAGGTATTGGTGATAAAATGAAGTTGAATTTTAACTATAATACTAAAGCTAGTTTCGATTTTGACAATAAAATAAAGCTTAAATACGATAGCGAAGAGTTTAATGAAGATGCTATTTTAAAGACGATTGAAGCGGGAAATGTGAGTCTGCCGCTTAGAGGAAATTTGATTCAAGGAGGACAAAATCTTTTTGGTATAAAGACTGAACTACAATTTGGACATCTGAGACTTACCGCCATCGCTTCGCAACAAAGGTCTGAACAAAAAAATGTTAAAATAGACAAGGGGGCAGTAAAGCAAGAATTTGAAATAAAACCCGATAAATACGATGAAAACAGGCACTTCTTTCTTTCTCACTACAACCGGGAATCATACGAAGATGCGATAGATTCCCTCCCTGCTATAAATACGCCGTTCAGGATAACCAGACTTGAAGTTTGGGTAATTCCTGATAGAAATGAGACTCACGATCTTCGTGATATTTGTGCTATTGCCGATTTGGGAGAGGGATATGAAGGATTTTATACCAATAAATCCAATGTTCCCGATCATATTGATTCATATTTTTTGGATTACAAAAGAAAAGATAGTCTTGTCTTGCCTGATAATAGGGTTAGTAGTTTCTTTGAAAACATTAAAAACGACGATGTCACCAGACTAAAAACCAAGGTTTCAACTAATCTGGCGATAAAATATAATATGAGGACAGGAAAAGATTTTGAAGTTTTCAAAGGGAGAAAGCTCAATCCCTCGGAATACTCTTACAATGCTGAACTTGGTTTCCTATCGCTCATCAGACCTTTGCAACCCGAAGATGTGCTTGGAGTGTCATACGAATACACTTATTCTTATGGAGATAAAGCGGATAGTTTGTTTAGAGTAGGAGAATTTACCGAAATTTCCGATACCCTTGGAAAAGTGATGTATGTCAAGATGCTTAAGAGCAAAGCTCAAAGCCCTAAGCTACCGGAATGGGATTTGATGATGAAAAATGCATATTATATCGGCGCATCGGATTTTGATAGGGAAAGTTTTAAATTGGATGTATTTTATGAGGGAAAGGATGGTTCTTTCAAGAGGTTTATTCCTGAACCCGGATATAGAAGCCGACCATTACTTGAAGTATTTCAGTTGGATAATATCAATGTTTTGGGCGATATTCAGCCTGACGGTATTTTTGACTTTATCCCGGGCGTGACAGTGATGCAGAATTCGGGAAGCATTATGTTTCCGGTCTTAGAGCCTTTTGGAAAATCAATGAACAAGCTCTTTAAGGGCGATACGACTTTGATAAAAAAATATGCATACAACGATTTGTATAGAAAATCTGTCGTAAATGCAAAAGAAAATCCCGATAAAAATAAATTTCTCCTAAAGGGTGAGTACAAATCAAAAGAGTCAAATGAAATATCACTTGGCGCATGGAATATTCAAGGAAATCCGATAGTGACATCCGGGGGTAGAGTATTGCAAGAAGGAATAGACTACGAGCTGGATAGAGGCGCAGGGAAAATCAGAATTATCAATCCGGCAGTATCACAATCAGGTAGAGGTGTTAATGTCAGGTTCGAGGATAATTCATTATTCAACCTTACTCAAAAGAATCTTATAGGTCTTAGGGCTGATTATGAGATAAACAAGCATTTTAATATCGGTGCTACATATATGCACTTGTTCGAAAGGCCATATACCGAAAAAGTCAGCTATGGGGATGACCCTATAAATAACAGGATGTTCGGACTGGATATGGATTACAGTACGGAAGTGGATTGGTTGACAAGAGCCATTGATAAATTACCAATCATCAGTACAAAAACCCCCTCAAAAATAAGTTTTAAATCTGAAGTAGCAGCTCTTAAGCCGGGACATTCCAAGGCTATCAACAACGGTAAAGAAAAAGGGGGAGTGATTATCTTGGATGACTTTGAGGGAGCTTCTGTAAAACTATATCTCAACACGGAAAATGAATGGATGATATCAAGTACACCCTATGACCCCAATCTGGGAGGAGAATTTCCGGAACAATCCGACACAGGTCTGGCGTATGGTGCAAATAGAGCCTTGTTGAGTTGGTACACTGCCGAAGGAGGAACAAGACAAACGGGAGATAACGCTGATCCTTATACTAGATTGATACTGCAAAAAGAATTATTTGATAAAGAATTACCTGTAGGTTCTCTACAAGATTTGAGGACATTTGATATAAGTTACTATCCTAGCGAAAGAGGCCCTTATAATTTTGATATCCCGGATGGATATACTGTAGGCGGACGCAAAGTATCTGCCGGAATAGACAAAGATAGTAAACGGGGGCTTGTACTTAAAGATCCTGAATCCAGATGGGGCGGAATGATGAGATATATTCGATATAGCGATTTTGAGAGATTGAATATGGAATATATCGAATTTTGGATGCTCAATCCTTTTATGGAGACCAAAACCCGTCCGGAACAAGATCCTGATGAAGTTGGGAAAATTGTTTTCAATATTGGAAATATTTCCGAAGATGTATTGAAAGACGGTTTGCAATTGTATGAAAATTCGTTGCCTCTTCCGGGAGAATATGTACCGAAAACAAAAACAGCTTGGGGTGAAGTTCCAAATGATACTCCCCTTGATGATGCTTTCCCAAATGATTCAAACCAAATAAAGGTATTGGATGTAGGCCTTGACGGAATGAATGATAGTTTGGAATTTATTCATTATAGAGATTATATCAATAAAGTCAAAAATCAATTTCCCGATTACACTTTCAAAGATGTAGCAAATGATAATTGGGTGTACTTTGGTTCTGATTCCCTTTTGAAAAACAAAAATCTATTAGAACGATATAAAAAATACAACAATACTCAAGGAAATTTCCCAAATAGAAATAGAGGACAAAGGCGGGGAAAACTTAGACCTGACAAAGAAGAATTGAATAATAATAAATCTTTGGATGTTACTGAGTCATACTACAAATACGAGATTGATTTGCCTATGGTGCCAAGTATTCTAAGAGATGGATACGAACTGGATACTGCCGATGCCGGGGTCAAAAAATATGTTACTGATACCAAAATAGTCACACCTAAAAACGGACAAGATGAGATTTGGTATAGATTCAGAATCCCGATTAGTGATGCTGAACAGTTCAAGGTAGGTGATATTGACGGCTTGAGATCGATGCAATTTATGCGTCTTTACTTTAAAAACTTCAAAAAACCAAAGACGTTTAGACTTGCCGAATTTGGGATGGTAAGAAATCAATGGAGAAAGAAGCAAGAATGTTATAGCGACAATGTGAGTCCGGAATTGAACCTTGATATCGTCGGGTTGGAGGAAAATCAAAAGAAACAGCCTTTTGGGTATAAATCTCCCCCCGGAATCAAAAGAGAAAGACTTCTTACAAATTATGCCAATATAAGGCAAGATGAAAAATCTCTGGCTTTGAAATTCAAAGGGTTAAAGGATTCTTGTATTATAGGAGTTTATAAATTAACGCATTTTGACGCCAGGCTATTTAATGATCTTCAACTTTTTGCCCATGCTGAGAGCGAAATGGACATCAATAATCAGGATTTGAAATTGTTTATAAGGATAGGAAAAGATTTTAATGAAAATTACTACGAGTATGAAATTCCACTTCAGATATCTGATTTGAAACTTGGAGATGATCTTAAAAATATTTGGCCGGATGCCAATTTAATGAATGTTGCATTTAAGGCTTTTACCGACCTCAAACTTGAAAGAAACAGGATAGGAGCCCCTTTGGACAAAATTTACCAAAAAGCGGATATCAATAATATCAATAATAAAGGAGCTATATTAAAAATAAAAGGTAACCCCAGTTTGGGTTATATAAAAGTGATGGAAATAGGATTGACTAACTATACTCCTGTCCCCTTTGACGGCGAAGTGTGGATTAATGAATTGAGAGTGGCAGGACTTAAAGAAAAAGGGGGGGTTGCTGCTACTGCCAATCTGGATGTAGGTTTGGCAGATCTGGGTTCATTTAATGCAGCTTTTAATTATATGAGTGTTGGTTTTGGTGCCATTGATCAAAAATTGGCTCAAAGATCACTGGAGCAGGTAATAGACTACGATCTATCCACATCATTGCAGATGGGTAAGTTTTTCCCTAAAAACTGGGGAGTTAATTTACCTGTTTATTTGCAATACGGTCAAACTATCCGCAAACCCGAATACGATCCCTATGAACTGGATTTGACAGTTGATGAAAATTTACTCAATGCCAGAGATGCCGCCCAGAAACAAGAATTCAAAGATAGAGCATTGGATGTAGAAACAGTCAAATCACTAAATATATCCAATATCGGTATCAACAAAGGAAATACTAAATACCCTTGGGCACCTGCAAATCTAAAAATGGGATATTTTTATACCAATAAGAATACAAAAAATGCCATTCTCAAAAATGCAGATGAAGAAGATCAAAAACTGACAATGGATTATGGATTCTCAAGGGGAACAAAGTATATCAAACCATTTAAGAAAGTCAAATGGATAAAGGCTAAAATCATTAAAGATATACATTTTAATCTGTTTCCGAATTCATTCTCATTCAATACTGAATTAAGGAAGTATCTCAGTACCAGATCTTATAGAGAACCAACGGAAGAAGAATTTCCGGGAGGATATACATTCAAGGACAATAGATTTACTTGGGATAGAAACTACAATATGCAATGGAGTTTTACAAAGGATTTAAAACTCAATTTCGTTGCCGGAACTAGAGCAATAGTAGATGAATTGAAGAAATGGGGCGCATCAGATATCTATAAAAATGTCGAAGGAAAAGAACTACCGGAGTCCCAAGCCAAAAGCTATATGTACGATAATCTAAAGCACTTCGGAAGACCTAAAGATTATAATCATACAATTGATTTGTCCTATAAACTTCCGCTTAAAAATATCCCATTTATGAAATGGATAAAAGTAAGCGCAAAATACAGGGCAACTTATGACTGGATAGGAAAAACACCCTATTTGCTTAAATATTATGGTAATACTATTCAAAATACACAGAATAGATCTCTTAATGCAAGATTTGATTTTAAAAAATTATACTCCAGCATAAAATATCTAAAAGAAATAGATAAAGGATTTTCGGGTAAAAAGAAGAAAAAGAAAAAACGTAGAAAAAAGAAATCCTCTATCAAATCTTCTAAAAATTCTAAGAAAAATAAAAAGAAGAAGAAGAAAAGACAGATTAGTACTTTAGAAAAAATAATCTTAAGACCTTTATTGGCATTGAGAGATGTGAAAATAACATATAAGGAAGATTTCGGTACTGTGATTCCTGGATATACCAAAGGTATGGAGATACTTGGTGCAAGTAATAATTTCAAAGAGCCCGGCTATGATTTTATTCTCGGTTTGCAACCCGATTTAGAAGGAGGCTGGTTAAGTACAGCAGCTGGAAAAAATTGGATAGTGAGAAACAAATTCTTTAACGAACAATACTATCAAAAAGACAAACAAACTTATAGTGCTAAAATCAGTATAGAGCCGGTAAATAAACTTGAAATAGATGTTACATTTAAAAAATCATATATGAAGGACAAATCAGGAATCTTTAAGAATGCAAGTCTGACGGATACTGTGTTGTTTAATGCCTTGTCCAAAATGGATAGAGGGTCTTTTGAGGTAACATACTTTGCTATGAATACATTGTTTACCAAAGATTATGAGACACTATTTGATAAGTTTTCTGCCTATAGAAAAGATATTTCAAAAAAACAAGCTGCATTATTAGGTGTAACTGAAATACATCCCGATCATCCTGAATATATGTACGGCTTTGGACCTCAAAGTCAAGATGTATTGATTCCGGCATTTTTAGATGTATATACCGGAGTTTCTTCTGATAATAATTTGAAAATTTACGAAAGAATATCTAAACCCTATTATATACCTGCACCTAATTGGAAAGCAAAGTGGGATTTGAGCAGATATTCGTTTTTCAAAGGGATTTTCTCTTCGTTTAGGATAACAAACGGATATACATCTACCCTAAAGGTGAATTCATTTCAAACAGACCTCAATTTCAAAGAAGTTAATAACAGGGTAGATGATAATGAGCACAATTATTATTCAGAGTATATAATTCCGGCAATGGTATTGGATGAGCGTTTTGAGCCTGTTATCGGGATTGATATTAAGACCAAAAGCGATCTTTCAATCAGATTTGAATATAAGAAATCCAGGAGTATGTTGTTGAGTCAAAAATCACTTCAACAGATGAGGACGGAAGAGATTGTATTGAATCTTGGCTATGTTATCAAGGATGTCAATATACCCTTTTTAACCAGAAAAAAGAAGAAAAATAAACGTAAAAACAAAAAGGATAAATCTCTGAATCCAAAAGCAAAAACAGGAAGAAAATCAAAAAGTGCAAAGAACAATCTAAGAGATTTGAAGATGTCTTTTGACTTTTCTATTAGGGATAATGAAACCAAAGAATACTTGTTTGACAAGGGTAGGAAAGGTAAGCCTACTCACGGTAATTATCGAGTGTCTATTACACCTACTTTGGAATACAATATCAATGATAATTTTGCATTACAGTTGGATTTTAGTTATGATATGACAAAACCATATGTCAATAATTCGTATCCATCTACAAATTATAAAGGAACTGTCACTGCAAAATACTCCTTGAAATAGAATATTTATTAAAACCTCCAAGACTATATCAGCCTTGGAGGTTTATTTGATAAAATCTTGAAAAATAGAGCGGTGAATAATGCGGGGAAAAAAATAATCGTGTCTGTCACAAATGATCTTACTACAGACCAAAGAGTAGCAAAGATTTGTGACTCACTATTGGAATTGAATTATGAGCCGGTATTGGTCGGGAGAGAACTCAAAGCAAGTAAAACTATCCATCGCAAATACGATACAAAAAGATTTAAGCTTTGGTTTAATAAAGGTGCTTTGTTTTATGCCAATTACAATATACGTTTGTTTTTTTACCTGCTATTTTCAAGATTTGATGTACTTTGGAGCAATGATTTGGATACTTTGCCAGCCAATTATATAGTCTCAAGACTAAAAGGGAAAAAAATCATATTTGATAGTCACGAATACTTTACTGAAGTACCCGAATTGGTCAATAGACCGGGAGTGAAAAGAATATGGAAACTTATCGAAAAACAGATTGTTC
>JALVEE010000174.1 GCA_027008645.1 Saprospiraceae bacterium | reverse complement strand
CTACCCTGAAATCATATCTTATAATAAAACATATTGTTTATAAGGAAATAGTTGCCCTTAATAACGATACTATACCATTTTCGGATACAGTATGGATACAAGGAACAGGGGATGTCTTTGAGCAAATTTTACCGGATTATGCCAATACTAAAAGTATTTTTATTGATAAGAAAGCCGGAGTAAAGGAATTTTCATTTCAAAGTTATGATGGTTTTCAGAAAAATAAAGATTTGGTTAGAGGTATTTCAAAAATTGAAATTTATTTTTGCAGTAAGGATTTTTATGAATATCAAAAATCATTGGAACTGTACAAATGGAATAACCAAGCAGTAAATACATCAATTGTGAATTCCACTGCCTTGTACGGTAATATTGAGCAAGGACTGGGTATTTTTGCCGGCTATAACAAAAAGATTTTGATAGATACTTTCAAATAAATAATTCACAAATGATATTGCAATACGATTGGGGAACGCCTTTATATGATTTGTCAATTGACTTGAGATATAAGATTTTAAGAGAACCATTAGGACTGAAGTTTGATAAAGATTCCCTTGAGAAAGAAACAAATTGTCTTCATTTTGGTGTATTTGGTGAATGTTATAATATTTTGGCTTGCTTGTATCTTGTTCCTGAAAAAGAAGGGCTTCATCTAAAACAAATGGCGGTTGATACTCCATTCCAAAGGAAAGGTCTCGGGAAAAAATTGATTGATGATGTCGAGAATACAATGCTGTGCCTGGGATTCGATTCTATATTTATGCATGCCCGAAAAACAGCGATTGGCTTCTATGAAAAATTGGGATATACAAAAATCGGAGAAGAATTTGAAGAGGTAGGGATTCCTCACTACAAAATGTTAAAAAAAATTACTGCAAAGAGAATTTAACCATAAATTGTTTTTTTATAAAGATACTACCCAAATTTGTGATAATACGGGCTTTAGACAAAAATAAGCAGCTTGAGTATTCCCTAAAGCTTTAAAAAATATAAAAAAAATATAAAAAAACATATTAAAAAATTTTGCAATATGAAATTAAGTATTAACTTTGCATCATCAATTTAACTATATGTCTCGATAATAGTTTCATAAGATAAAAAGAGTTCATCCCAAAAACCATTTTTATTTCGCATTGAGGCATATAGTTTTTTTATTGGTTTACAATAATAGTTTGTGTTTTTCGTTGTTAAGACTGTCGCGCACTAGTGTGCAGAGTTGTATTTTATCAATAATTTAAGCTAGCTTATATGAAAAACCTAACTATTTTTTCCCTTTTGATTTTATTTTTAGTCTCCTGTACAAAGGATCCAATTATAGATGACACTCCAATTCAGGATACTCCCGGATTTTCCTTAAAACTTGATGGAAAGAAATGGACTCCAAAAACATATTATTTTTTAACACGTAATGGATTGTCAACAATTTTTGCTTCAGATAATGTTTATACTTTCTCCTGGGTTTTTGATTCTGATTTGAAGGTTAAAACTTATACTTTGGGTCTAAAAGAGAATCAATTGATTTCTTCAATGTATAAGAATGAGGGGAATAAATTGAAAACGTATGATATACAATCGGGGAAATTGGAAATTCAAAAATACGATGCTGATAAGCAAATATTAAAAGCTGCTTTTTCATTTACCGCTAAATATGGAAATGAAACTGTTGAGGTAAAAGACGGCAAATTGTATATTGACAAGTTTAAATAAGAATCATTTTCAAATTTGAGCTGTATTCGCATAGACACTATTTAGGCTCTCCTGTTTCATAAGGATTGTTGGGGTCATTGCTCCATTCAAACCAGCCCCCGTCAAATACTGAAACTTTAGGGTTGCCCATTAAATATGCATTAAAAAAAGCTTCGCTTCCTCTCCAGCCTGTACCACAATAAAAAGCCAATTGTTTATCAGGTGTTAATCCTGCTTCTTGCAATTGTTGTTCAACTTCGTGAAACTCTCTTGTGGTATGATCAATATTTCTATAATTTTCCATATGATATGCGTCAGTTCCGCAATTTCCAAAAACAGATCCCGGTATTCTACCTTTCTTTTTTATATAGTTATAACCACTTACATCACCGATATATTCAGCCCAAGATCTCACGCTTACAAGTTCTTTATTATTTGACTTGATATATTCTTTTGCTTCATCTATATCTATAAAAACCCATGGATTTGCAGGTACATCTGTTCCAAAATCATAAACTCTTTTAGGATAATTTGCCTTGGTTTCAATATCAAATCCTGCTTTTTCCCAAGATAACAGACCTCCGTTCAATATTCTTACGTCTTTCACTCCTGCATACATCATTATTGCGGCACTTCTGATTGCTCCAAGATGTCCGGCACTACTTCCCGGGAAAGCATCATTGTTGTCAGGTGCTCCGAATCTTCCATAAAGAATTACTGTAGTATCAGCTGAAATTCCTTTACTTTCAAGTGCAACTTTCAAGTCAATTGGGCTTCTGCGATTCCATGTTACCGGAGACTCAAGCAGCAAAGTATCAATTTCAATAGCTCCCGGTATATGTCCTAATCCGTAATCCGCATAATTTCTTTAGTGTGAGTGAACGATGACATATTTATCATTGTCATAGTTCTCTACTTTTTTACCATCAATTATATCTTTCAACCATTGAGGATGCACGAGTCTATCATATCTTTTTAGATGCTCCATTGGCAATTTGTCGTTTGAAGTCCATTCAGAGACAAAATCAAAATATGTCAGCATATTCTCATATCCTATTTTCTTAAATAATTTAGCAGTTTTTTCGATTTCCTCAGAATTATACCCATAGATGACAATATTATCTTTCTTGTCGATTTCCTTAGATCGTACTATATCTACCCAATCCATATATTTTGTCCAACTATATGGAAGAGACTTTGCTCCTTTTATATGACCTGAGCGATGTTCTCCGTTTAATTTCCAGCCATTGTATGCATCAATAGGTCTTATGTCTATTATGGTGTAATTTGGGTTTTTTAAGGCGAGTGAAAGTTTTTCAGTTGATATTTTATTAATCATTTTGTTAGTTTTAAAGTTTTAGTTTTATAGTTTCCCGGTTAAAGCTTTGGCTTAGTCTAACACAAACCAGAAATAACAATTCGTACTATAGAATATATTAATCTTCTTTTTCAATAGTTACTCCTTTCCAAAATGCAATATGATCTTTTATGTTATTAGCCATACTTGATGGATTTGGATAATACCAAGCTGCATCTTTATTTGTATTTCCATCAACTACTATATCGTAATAAGATGCTGTTCCTTTCCAGTGGCAAACTGTATGGGTATCTGTTTCTTTAATGTACTTTTTGTTTACTGCTTCAGGAGGGAAGTAATAATTTCCTTCCACGTTAACAGGTTTATCTGTTTTTGCTATGACTTTGCCATTCCAAATTGCTTTTACTATCATAATTATTTATTTTTTTATAAATTCGTTTAGGCTAAATAGATTTTTGTCATCAAGCCAATGATTTGTTAGTTTAAAACCGGAATCTTTTGCTAAGTTTAAGATATCTTCAAAATTATATTTATATGAATTTTCCGTATGAATATATTCATCTTTTTCAAAATGAAAGCTTTTGTTCAATGCACCGATAAACACATCTTGCTTTGTCAAACTTACCAAATGCATCTCTATCTTTCCTTTTTCTTCGTTATAAACAGCTCTGTGTTTGAAGTTGCTTAAATCAAATTGTCCGGATAGTTCACTATTAATTCGGGATAAAAGATTAAGATTGAACTCAGCGGTTATATTTAAAGAATCATTGTAAGCATTTTCTAATGTTTGTCTATCTTTTTTCAAATCCATACCTATAAGAATTCTGTCATTTTCCTTAAAAATAGAATTAATATTACGCAGAAAAGATGTAGATTCATCTTTATTCAAATTACCGATACTTGAGCCTAACCATAAAACAAGCTTTGGAGATTTATCATTTTTGCTAAAAATATATTCCAGACCTGCGTTGTATCTTGCAGCTATTGGATTTATATTCAATCCCGGAAGACTTTCACTTAATAATTGAGAAGATTCCAAAAGAAATTTTCCGGAAATATCGATTGGAAAGTAATTAACATAGCCATTTTTTAAAATATATGCATCTAGAAGTATCCTAGTCTTAACTGAACTTCCGCTACCCAATTCGATAATATCCGTATCTTTACTTGAATTTGTAGCAATCTTTTCTGAGAACTTTTCTAATATTTGAGCTTCAGCTCTTGTTTGATAATACTCATCTAAATAACAGATATTTTCAAAAATTTCTGAACCCTTTTTATCATAAAAATATATAGAGGGTATTGTTTTCTGTTTTTTTGACAATCCATCTAATATATCATTTGCAAAGTGTTCTGACTTCAGATTATCAGATTTTAAACTTATTAATTCTATTTTGTTTTTAGTCATTTCCATAATCAATAAGGTGTTCCGTTTGCTCTTTCATTTTTATATGCCCTGGTATGCCATTCTAATTCATCCAAAAATCTAACAATGTATTTGTCATATCTCTCGACTAAAGCATTCCCCTCTTCATCAAAAGCATCTTGAATAGCAGAAATGGGAAATAATGAACTGATGCTCGGCATACCCAATTCAGCCAATAATGCTCTTAGATGCATCGCCACTCTTACACCGCCATATTGACCGGCAGAGTAGGGGACAATAGCACTGGGTTTGAAGAAATATTCTGATTGGAAGTGATCCAAAAGGTTTTTTAATATCGCCGGAATACTATGGTTATATTCAGCAGAAACTATCACAAATGAATCCGCTTTTTTAAGTATCTTATGCAATTTTTCCATAATTACAGGCGCTTCTCCTTCATTATATTCTTTGTGCATTTTATTCAAAAATGGTAAAGGATAGGCAATTGCATCAATTAATATGACATCATGTCCCCGTGCTTTTAGCTTATTTTCTACAAATTTTGCAGCTTTGACTCCTTGTCTGTTTTCTCTTGCAGAACCGTATATAATTACAATGTTGTTTTTCATTCTGTTTAATAATTTATTTGTATTTTATTAGTAGAAACTAAACAGAATTCCTTACAAAAAATCAATGTTTTAATTTAATAGACTACCTTGTTCAATATAAGGATAAACATCTTCATAAGTTACAACTTTATCCATTTCCTGACGTCTGTTTATCATCGACCTTTTCAAGTCACTATGCTTCTCAAGATTACTTGCTGCCAATAATTCGACAAAACTATGAACTGTTGATTTGTGATAATTAGCTACTCTGATAGCTTTGTCATCAACAACTAAACCTTTCATCAAAGATTTATTTTGTGTTGCTACTCCAACAGGGCAAGAGTTATTGTTGCATTCCAAAGCTTGAATACATCCGATAGCAAGCATCATCGCTCTAGCGCTATTTATTAAATCAGCTCCCAAGGCAAAAGCTCTTGCCATATGGAAACCTGATATTATTTTACCTGATGCAATCAGCTTTATATCTTTTTTTAAGTTATACCCTTGTAGTGTATTGTATGCAAAAGCCAGACCGTCTCTCATTGGCATACCAAGGGAATTTGAAAACTCCAATGGAGCAGCTCCTGTACCTCCTTCACCGCCATCAATTGTTATAAAGTCAGGTTTAATACCGGTATTAATCATTGATTTGCAAATTTCCTCAAATTCTGATTTTTTACCGATGCAAAGTTTAAATCCAATCGGTTTTCCACCGGATAAATCCCGAAGTTTTTTAATAAAATACATCATTTCGTCTGTAGTGGTGAATGCGCTATGTGTAGGAGGGGAAATCACATCTGTTCCAGGTTCTACATTTCTTATTCCGGCTATTTCTTCTGTATTCTTTTTTCCCGGCAATATTCCTCCGTGTCCGGGTTTAGCTCCTTGGGACAGTTTTATTTCAATCATCTTTACTTGCTCTAAATTTGATTTTTCTCTAAACAATTCTTCTGAAAATCCACCGTCTTTTGTTCTGCAACCAAAATATCCTGTACCTATTTGCCAAGTTAAATCACCTCCATGTCTCAAATGGTATTCAGCAATTCCACCCTCTCCGGTATTTTGTAAAAATCCTCCGATTTTAGCACCTTTATTCAATGCCATGACGGCATTCTTGCTAAGAGAGCCAAAACTCATTGCAGAAACATTCAATATGCTGGCACTATAAGGTTGTTTGCAGTCTTGACCTCCGATTAATACTCTTGGGTTATTTTCCAATTCTTCACTGTGTTTTGCATAGATAGAATGGTTCATCCACTCATAGCCATCTCTGTAAACATCCATTTTTGTGCCAAACGGATTTGTATCATTGGACTTTTTTGCTCTTTGATAAACAATAGATCTAAACATCCGACTAATAGGTCTTCCCTCTGTATCTGTTTCTACAAAATACTGCATTATTTCAGGTCTAATCTCTTCAAGAATATATCTAAAATGCCCTATTACCGGGAAGTTTCTATTAATGGCATGCTTGGTTTGTACAAGATCGTATATGCCTAGAAGTATTATAGGAACAAATATTATTGATACCCATATAAGGTTTGTGTTAAAGTAAACTATTGCGCCTAAGATTATTAAGACTAATAGTGTGAAAATAATAAAGTATTCACGTGCTTTCATAATTAATTTTAGTTGATTTTTGCATAAAACGATTAGCTAACGAAAATAATTTTAAATTATTCCAAATTGTTCATAGGTAAGCCCCTTATTGTCGTAACAAGTCACGGCTTCTTCCTTTGCTGTTTGTTCTACTGCTTTAGCTATTTGTTTTGCGGTATTTGGGTCTAGGGGCTCAGGTAATATTTTGTCAATACTCAATTTTTTTACACAAGAGGCCAATGCATGAGCTGCTGCTATTTTCATGCCATCGGTTATTCTTATTGCTCTTGCATTTAGAGCTCCCCTGAATATTCCCGGAAAAACAAGTACATTATTCACTTGATTTGGGAAATCACTTCTGCCTGTACCAACGATTTTTGCTCCTGCATTTTTAGCGATATCCGGCATTATTTCAGGAATAGGATTTGCCATGGCTAGTATGATAGGATCTTTTGCCATTGACTTTATATCTTTGGCATTGAGTAAATTTCCTTTGGATACACCTATGAATACATCAGCATTCTGTAGAGCATCTTGAAGTGAACCCGAGATATTTTGGCGATTCGTATGGTTCAAAAGCTTTGTTTTATATGGATTTAGATTTTTTCGGTCTCTTGAAACAATACCCTTGGAGTCGCAGACAATAACATCATTAACCGGCACACATGCTCCGGTCTCATGTCCAACGCATCTCAGTAATTTAGCAATAGCTGTACCGGCTGCACCTGCTCCATTAATTACAACTTTCATTTTCTCCAAGGGCTTGTTCAATATTTTTCCTGCATTAATCATAGCAGCAAGTAAGACAATCGCTGTACCGTGCTGGTCATCGTGAAAGACAGGTATTCCAATATCTTGCAATGCTTCTTCTATTTCAAAACACTTTGGAGCTTTGATGTCTTCCAAATTTATTCCCCCAAAAGTAGGAGCTATTGTTTTGACTGTTGTGATAATATCTTCAACGCTGTGAGCATTAATGACGATTGGTATTCCATCAATATTTGCAAATTTTTTAAAAAGAACAGCTTTTCCCTCCATGACAGGTAGTGATGCTTCCGGACCTATATTTCCCAGTCCTAAAACAGCAGATCCATCTGAAACAATAGCTACAGCATTCCCTTTCATCGTCAGGTCATATACAGTGTTTTTATCTTCTTCAATCTTATTGCATACAGATGCTACTCCGGGTGTATAAGCGATAGATAGGTCATCTTTGTTTTTAAGAGGGAACTTTGAAGCTATTTCCCATTTTCCGGCTGTATCTTTATGTTTTTTGAGTGATTCTCTAAAGTAATCCATTTTGTTTTGTTTGATGAAGATTTTATTTTAAATTTCATGAGTACTGATTAGTGTAGCAAACAATAATTTACTTACAAGTTTTTGGAAGAATTGCATCAATAATATATACTTAAAATAAAAGTCGTATAAAACTACACAAAATTTTATTTTGAATTTCATAGCTTTAAACTATTTCATTTTATTTTAATCAAATAAATATTTTATTTACAGTATATAGTATTTAATTGATTATATATTGATTTGAAATGTTGTTCTTTAGTTTAATGTAAATGTTGTGCTTAACAATAAATTTGTTTTTATATTACATAATGATTTTTACTGAATTAAGAAATTATTTATTAGATTTACGCATAATTTATACCAGCATAAACCTGAGACAATGAAAAAATTATTCGCTTTTTTAATCATTTTTTTGTTTATTTCAAATACATACGGACAATTCTACGATGATTGTGCAACAGCTGGATCAAATGTTGATAATATTGCTTCGGGCAGTATGCCGTATAATGTTTCCGGATCAATTCCAAATACTTTTACCGATGATGGTTCCTACGATGCTACTGCATCATTTGCAGCAGGTACATATATAACCGGATTTTATGCATTTACAGTTGCCAATAATGGATACTACAAAATTCACTTTGAAGCTAGTGGAGGTGGTACAGCTACAGGTGATCTTAGTGTGGGGTGGGATACTACATCCGGAACTTGTCCGGGAGCTCAAACAGATGTTGGAGATATTATGACCGGATTTGACATTACTTCGGATTGTGTCAATCTTACTGCCGGGACAACTTATTATATTTCTATGGCATTGGAAAATGGACATGAGGGAAGTTTTACTATCACAATAGACAAAGGAGAAGATGTTTGTGAAGGTGCTTTGCAGGAAATTTTTAAGGAGATAATGTTTTGGACAACAGTTGCTCTTCAAATCCACCTTCACCCGGAACATCAGGTACGATTTGGACAACTTATACCGTAGTTGCAGGTCCAGGAGGAGAGACAGATCATTTGACTGTAGATATCACAGCCGTGGTTACAGGCTCATTAAATCCTGCGTTTATTTATCAAGTTTTATTGAATGATTGCTCTGGTGATGATGTTACTGCAAATGCGACATGCCTTAATGAGGGGGATGTTTTATATATAGAATCAGGAAATAGCTCACCTGCTTACGGTGATTATACAGTACATATTGACCAAGGGGTTTTAGATGTAGCTAATGATGACTGTTTAGATGCAGAGGATAGAGGAACATTGACTTGTTCAGCGACAGTCACAGGTGCAGGTGATGCTAATGCCTGTGGAGGAGAACAAGATTGTGCCGGAAATGATGCAGATGGTGTATGGTATCATTTTGCAGCATCCTCAGCCGTTAATACCTTTGATTTTACAGGAACTGAATTTAGAGTATGGACAGGTCCTGATTGTATGAATCTGACTGATTTGGGATGTGCCGGAGATGCAGCTTTGACTGATGTATTGGCAGATCCTACGACCATATATTGGGTAATGGTATATGGAAGTGGTAGTTTTACCGCTACTTCAGATGCGAGTGTTCCGGCTAATGATTTATGTGCAGATGCTGTGGCTTTAGTGTCAGGAACAACTGTAGAAGGATCAACTTTTTGTGCTACTCATACTTGGAATTATTGTGCTCTTGACGCCAGTTCACATGAAGTATATTACTCATATACTAATAATACGGGTAATACTGTAGATATTGATGTTTTGGTAGAAGCAAGTACCGCAACAAATGGAACATCAGCAACGGCTGTCGATGTTGCTATTATTACAGATGCTTGTACAGGAACAGCATTTAATAATCAAGGACCTGAGTGTAATACTTTGGGGACTTCATTTAATATTGGATGTATTGATCCCGGAGAAACAGTAGTATTAGTTGTCGGTAGTGTTGAAGGAACTGAAGGGGATTTCAAGATAACCGTAACAGAGAATACAGCTGGGCATCCACTTAATGATATGTGTGCCGGTTCGGTAGATTTCGGAGAAATAGCTTCCAGTTGTCAGCAGGCAGATAATCAAGGAGATAACACAGGAGCATGTTCTGATAACTTCAATGATGGCGGCTGCGATTTTTCAGGGAATAATATGCATAGTATTTGGTATACATTTAGTACTGATGCTAATGCAGAGTTGATGGATATAACAACAGATTTGACAGATGCCATTTTCTCATTATATACAGGACCGGATTGTGATAATCTTACTTATGAAGCAAGTTTCTGTACTAGTGATGGGACATTGGATAACCTTCCGGTCTTGCCAAATACTACATATTATATTTTGATTGGATCAAATACTACTGAAGGATCTTTCAATATAGGAATTACGGTTAAAAATATACCTGACAATAATCTTTGTACGGATGCGATAGATTTAGCAGATGGCTTGGATGGAACCAATGCCTGTGCAGATGCGGAATATGACTATTGTGCGCAAGTAACCGGAACAACTCATGAGGTTTATTATACATACACTAATAACAACGGAGTAAATGTTGATTTGGATGTAACAGTGACCGGCAATACTAATACTACCGGAACAGCTGCTACAGGAT
>JALVEE010000173.1 GCA_027008645.1 Saprospiraceae bacterium | reverse complement strand
TCTCCGGTTCCCCTGCACTCAAGACTGTCAATTACCTCAAGTTTTACCAGAATATTATACAATACTTCTATTTCCTGTTCATAACAATTATTGCATCTGGAATTTATTCCCGTGGGAATTTGCCATTTATAAATCAATGGATTTATTGCATTATCCACTTTGGGTTTGATAGTTAATTTTGTTTTATAATCAACAATCGTATCATTGCCCAAGTCAACAATGATTTCTTCGGGATCGGATAATATGATATTGCGTAATGTGTCAGTACAATTATTTATGTCTTTGGTGATTACTGTGTATTTACCTGCTTTAAGGCCGATTAGTTGATTTCCTGTAAAAAATCTATCTTTAAGGGTTTTGTGTGAGTAGGGAGGAGTACCGCCGAAATCAGTAAAGTGGATTTTTCCGTCAAAACCATTATAACATATAGGATCTTCTATTTCAACGATAGAAGTTAAGCTGTCTTTTGGCTCATTAATGATAGTAGAGTCGATTTTCTCACAACCGTTCAAGTCTTTGACTGAAATATAATATTTGCCTGCCGGAACTCTTTCAAGCTTTTCTCGACCTCCTTGCCAATCGATTATGTATGGAGCAGTCCCTCCATTAATTATTGGAGTAGAAGCTCCGTCAGATCCTCCATAGCAATTTACATCTTGGTTATTAAAATCTATAGATATCGGTTCGGGTTCTTCGATAAAGAAATGGGCTTCTTCTTTGCATCCTTTCTCGTCTGTTACCGTCAGGGTATATATACCGGAGCTAAGACTGTCGATATAAGGTAATCCGGTGTCTCCTGTACTCCATTTATATCCAAATGAGTTATTGCCCCCGGAGTTTGTTACTTCCAAATATCCGTCATTTAAACCATAGCAGGAAATGTTCTTTTTTATTTTTTCCTTTATTTGGATTTTCTGAGGATTGCCAATGGTTATATTCTCAGTTGATGTACAGCCAAAATTATTTGTAATAGAGACAGTATAATTTCTCCCCCCTTTCAGATTATATGCATATTGTTTTGTTTGAGGAGGGTTAGTTGACCATTTGTAATTGAAACTGTTAATACCGGCTTCTCTCGAACCGTAAAATATTTTATTAACCCAAGCGGTACCGTCTTCATAATCATGGCAAGAAGCATTTTGTTGTTTCAATTCCATTGATAAGCTATCGAATTCTACTATATCTTCCTTGATTATTTTTTGACAACCAATACCGGTATCGGTAATAGTTATCTCATAATGTCCCGGTAATAGATTATTTGCCGATGTTCCGGTTGCTCCATTGCTCCAAACTATATCATAGTTATTGTCCGGAGGAATCAAAAGTTTGATACTACCGTTTTTTTCACCGTAACAAAGAGAATCATTAGCGATATAATTAATATCAAGCCCGTCCTGCGGTTCGGTAATTGAAAAGGATTTTATCGATTGGCAATCATTATTATCTGTGACCGTGACAAAGTATTGTCCTGCCGGAATATTTAATAAATCTTTGATGTCGCTTTCCCCCAAGGGAGTTGTCCAATGAAAAGAATAAGGAGGATTTCCCCCTTGAATTTTAAGTATGATTTTGCCCGTATTTTCTCCTTTGCAATAGACATTTTCCAAGGTTTCATCTATTGACAGTGGTTCAGGATTTATGAGAGTTACAGAATCCTCATAAACGCATTCGTTTTTATCTTTTATTGTTAGATAATACTTGCCCTGTCCTATATTTGATAGTTTGTTTGTATAACTTATTATAGCAATACTTGTTGAGTCTCTCCATTGGTATTTCAATTCTCCTATGCCGCCATATCCATTTGCAACAATAATAGCGTTTTCATCATTGTGGCATTTTATATCGTCAATAGAAAAATCAACTCCTATGGCAGGAGGAGAACTGATGGTAAAGACATATGGTATGGTGCATTGATCTCCGTCAGTTACAAATATAGTATCTGTGCCTGTGGGTAAATTAATAAATATACCTGTTGTATTTTCAATATTGTGATATCTGTAAGTATAAGGGGAAACTGTACCACTAGCTTTTATTTTTATGACGCCATTAGTATCTGCAAAACAGTTATTATTGAATAAAAGGTTTGTTATGACAGTAGGAGCAGGGCACTTATAGGTTGTACATTCGTGTAAAAATGAAGGATTAACACAATCTGTACCCTTAATTCTTACTTCAAACTTAACTGTTTGGGAAAAATCCAGCCCTGAAAGCGAAAAAGTATTAGCGGATACCGTCTGCCAATCGCCATTGTCAATTTTTATTTCATAAGTTTCTCCGGTCGTATTGATTCCCCATTTTATCCTGATAAAATCCGTGGATATCGAATCACAATCAACGTACGGTATTGTTTTCTTTTCTTTAACTATAGCTTTTATTGAATCAGAAGAAGTACAACCATAAGAATCAGTCAATGATATCTTGTAATTGGTGTTTGATATAGGATAGATATCGGGTGACAAACAGTCATTACAACTTATATTTGTATTGGGAGTCCACCTATAATCTATTGTGTAATTTGATTTAAAACTTATATGCCAAGATTTTAAAATACTGCTAAAACCGGTTTGGTCGTTTGTGATTTGCAATTTCCATATTCCATTGGCTTGTTTTCCAACCAAGTCGTCAAAATATCCCTCAGGTTTATAATTTCCGGTGTATTTTGGTCTGAGTGGATTAAAATTTCCTTGAACAGAGTTTCCATTGTTGATCGGGATGGTAGCTGTAGGTGTGAAGCAAGTGTGTATCATAGAATCAATATCGGCAGAATCCCCGTTTTTAAACCCATTGTCAGTACTCAATTCCAAATGAATCGTATCGGGTAAAGGCGAAATAAGATAAAAATCCAAATCAGTTAAAATCGTTGCAACCAGAGTGTCGATACAGATTTCTTTGAGTTTCCACAACTGTATGTCACCTGGATATATTCCTGAGACTTTAATGGGGGATACTATTGTGCTGTTAACTTCTTTAGGAATTATAAAATCATTGGGATTATAAAAAACTTTGTCTCTTGACGAATTGCTATCATTGGAAAGGCTCGCACCTATATTTATAGTGTCTCCACTACATACTTTAATTGAATCATCCATTACAATATCAGATAATCCATTATCAGCAATCTTTATTCTTAGAGTATCTTTATTACACAAATCTTTTTGGTATTCAATGAATATATATTCCTCATCTTCTTTGATATTGTCTTCAATAGCTGAAAAATTTATAGTTGCCGATTGTTGTCCTTTGTCTATCGATGAGATATTATAGAAATTGCTGATGTAATCCACTCCAAAAGTGGCTATTTGCCCTGTGATATTGTCATCCAATAATCTTAGTTTTAAGTCATAACTATTCTGTACAGGATGATCGAACTGGAATATTAGTTTTGCATCGCTACAGCCCTCGGCAATTGTGCTATCATGACTCATGGTGAATAGACCGGTTTTCACAACATTGGTGCTAAAACTTTTTGCTTTTAAAAAAACTGCTGAATCATGAGTTTTATCAGCAACATCCGCTATGGAAATCTTTATTTTATATTCTTGGCAAGGAACTACCTTTGCTTTGGCCGTGAAAATATTAATGTATCCGTCGTAAAACATTTTGTTCTTCTGTGATTGAAGCAGAGGATTGTAATATTGTTCGTGGTCTGAGGCACAATATGGTTTACCGCTATTAGGATCATCATAAACAGGATGAATATTGTGAATGGAAACAGCTGAGTCAGTGTTTGGTATCAAAGCGATATTTTCGTAGTCATAAATTCCCCCGTCGGGATTTGGTCCGGAAATAAAGAACCCGAAAACATCATTGAATGAATCACATGAAAATTCAGGATATTCATTGGACGCAAAAACATAATCAAAAGAAAGTGAATCAGAAAAGGGTTTGAATGTAATCTCAAATGTGCAAATATCATAAAGCGGGGTATTTGTTTCGGCAGCTTTGCTCAAATCGGCATCAACTCCCAAACCGGAACTATAGCTTGTGTGTTTTTCATTGCTATTGGGTAAGGATGCAATTGAAGCTCTTCCTGTAGTCATAATTATACCCCGGTCTATACCTATAACATCACCAATATTTGAAAATTTTCCGGTCGAAAATTCTTTTCCTATATATTTAACATCAGATACTTCAATTCCGTCCCCTAAAAAATCATTGATTATTAGGTTTTTAGGCGTAAAATCAGTATTATTGCACACCTTTACCTTTACTTGCGAATGCAAAACATAAGAAGTTATGATTAAATAAAATATGATTGATAGTTTTTTCATAATCAGGCGTACAAAGGTATTACATTTTATTTGCAATAGCAATGAAATACCAAATAAACTCTAAAATATCGGATATATTTTATTTATATTTTTCAATTATTCACATTAAAAGTACATGCTTTAGAATATTTGACTAAAGGGTTAGCAGGTGCATTTCTCAATTTTTATCGAAATCTCAAATAAGTTTATCTATTATATTATCAAATGTTGGATAGATTGAATACTTTTGCACTCTAAAAAATAAATATAATGAAATCTTTTTTTGGTAAAATATTCGCTTCGTGTCTTGGAACACTACTTTTCTTTTTATTGCTAATAACCGGATTTATGTTGATAGGTGTTATGTCTGATAATACTCCCTCCATTAGTTCAAATTCGGTTTTGCATATAGTACTCAATGGTCCAATAAAGGAACGAGTTGAAAAAGATAAAAACCTAAAGGTATTGTTTTATGATAAGGCAACCACTGATCTAAGTCGAATTGTCAAAGCGATAAATACTGCAAAGACAGATAAAAAAATAAAGGGAATATACCTTAGCCCCATTCTTCCCATTATGGGATATACATCGGCAGATATTATCAGAAAAGCACTGAAGGATTTCAAAACCAGCGGTAAGTTTGTTTATTCCTATAGCAGTCTATACACTCCTTTGAGCTATTATATATCATCTATTGCCGATTCTGTATTTTTGAATCCGGGTGGTATAATTGAGAAAAAAGGGTTTGCAAGAGCTAGTGCTTTTCTAAAAGAATTTTCGGATAATATCGGTGTGAAATACAATATATTCTATGCAGGGAAATTTAAAAGCGCTACCGAACCCTTGAGATTGAATAAAATGAGTGAGGAAAACAGGTTGCAGTTGAGAGAGTTTTACAATGGGATTTACAAGCAGACTCGTGATACCTTATTGGTGAGCAGACCACAAATTAATAAGGATAGCCTGGAAAGTTTTGTTAATAATTTCAAAGGATTATTTGCTGATAATGCGGTCAAATATAAATTAGTGGATTCACTTCTTTACGATATCGATTTTGTGGATTTGCTAAAGAAAAAACTTAATGTGAAGAAAAATAAGAGACTCAAGATGGTCAACGTGAGTAAGTATTATAGAACCATTGCAAAAATTAACGGTAAAAAATCGAAAAATAAAATCGCTGTTATCTATATGGATGGAAATATCGTGGATTCAGGAAAAGAACCCGGTACGATATCTCCTGAGAAATATGCCAAAACCTTTGATGATATCATTCGTAAAGATAAAATTAAAGGAGTTGTTGTTAGAGTGAATTCTCCAGGGGGAAGTGGCTCCGCTTCAGATGATATACTCAGGTCTTTGGATAGAATCAGGGAGGCAGGTAAACCGGTGGTGATTTCTATGGGAGATTACGCGGCATCAGGTGGGTATTTTATTTCTTGTCATGCTGATACTATTGTCGCTTCTGCCAATACATTGACAGGATCTATAGGTGTTTTTGCCGTCTTTCCCGAATTGAAAAAACTTTGGGAAGAAAAACTGAAAATTCATTATGATTCTGTGAAAACACATAAAATGGGACTTTCGTTTTCTTCAGCAATGGGAATGGATGATAATGGTAAAGCCTTAATACAATCATATATCGATAAGTTTTATGAAGATTTTTTGAATACTGTTGCAAAAGGAAGAAATATGACAAGAGATCAGGTCCATGAAATAGCTCAGGGAAGGATTTGGCTTGGTTCAAAGGCGAAAGAACTAGGATTGGTAGATGTGCTCGGAGACTTGGAAGATGCAAAAAAGATTTGTGCCGGTATGGCTAATCTTGATGATTATTCATTTAGTTTTTATCCAAAAGTAAAAAGGAATTTTGTGCAGGAAATGATGGAGCAAATCATTAATGAAACCGATGTCGATGCTAAAATAGAAAATTCGAAATATATCAGGGAATTTAAACCATTGGTTGATATTATTAATGATAAATCTATGATAGCTCAACCTCAAGCCAGAATGCCTTATGATATCGAATTTAGATAAAAAGTAAATTGTTACTAAAAATATTTGATAGAATAATAAATAACAATACATCATCTTTGTATATCTTTGCGACTTAAAAATTGTGAAGATATGGAAATCCCTACAAGATATGACTCGTCAATTGAGTCAAAATGGTATGATTACTGGATAGAAAAAGATTATTTTCATTCTGTGCCGGATGAGAGAGAACCCTATACTATAGTGATTCCTCCACCTAATGTCACCGGTAAATTGCATATGGGACATATGCTTAATAATACTATCCAAGACATTCTTATAAGAAAAGCGAGGCTTGAAGGTAAAAATGCTTGTTGGGTTCCGGGAACGGATCACGCGTCAATCGCTACCGAGGCCAAAGTGGTCAAGATGCTTAGAGAAAAAGGTATTAAGAAATCTGAAATAACCAGAGAAGAATTTCTGAAATATGCTTGGGAATGGAAAGAGGAATATGGTGGTATTATCCTACAACAATTGAGAAAACTCGGGGCATCATGCGATTGGGAGAGGACGTCTTTCACTATGGACGAAGTCAGATCGGAGCATGTGACAAAAGCTTTTGTTGATTTGTACAACAAAGGCAAAATATACAAAGGTCTAAGAATAATTAATTGGGATCCTGATGCAAAAACAGTACTTTCGAATGAAGAAGTAATTTACAATGATGAACCCGGACATCTCTATCATGTCAGATATAGGATTGAAGGATCTGATGATTACCTTACTATTGCTACAACCAGACCTGAAACTATCTTGGGAGATACTGCTGTGGCTGTTAATCCCAAAGATGAAAGATATAAACATCTTGAAGGTAAGAAAGTGATTGTGCCAATGGTAAATAGGGTAGTGCCAATAATTTTTGATAGATATGTAGATATCGAATTTGGTACCGGCTCCCTAAAGATAACTCCCGCTCATGATCCTAATGACTATGAAATCGGACTGAGGCATAATCTTGAAGTAATTGATATATTCAATGAAGATGGTACTTTGAGTGAAGCTGCTCACTTTTATGTAGGAAAAGATAGGTTTGAAGTCAGAAAATTGATAACAAAAGACCTTGAAGAAGGAGGTCATCTTGTGAAAATAGAGGAGTATAATCATAGCGTTGGAAGATCAGAGAGGACTAATTCTGTTGTTGAACCCAGGCTTTCCGAGCAATGGTATGTACATACGGAGGAACTCGCAGAACCTGCCCTTAAATCAGTAATGGAAGATGTGATAGAATTCTTTCCAAAGAATCAAAAAAATACATATAGACATTGGCTGGAAAATATCAGACCTTGGACTATTTCCCGTCAACTATGGTGGGGACATAGAATTCCTGCTTGGTATCTGGATGTAGATGGAGAAACCAAAACCTTTGTAGCCGAAAATGAAAATAAAGCTCTTGAATTAGCGATAAAAGAAACAGGAAATTCCGGCTTGAAATTATCCGATTTGAAGCAAGATGAAGATGCTCTGGACACTTGGTTTAGCTCTTGGCTGTGGCCTATTTCAGTTTTCAATGGGTTTTTTGATAAAAAAGAAATTGATTATTATTATCCGACTACTGTTTTGGTCACAGGTTGGGATATTATATTTCTTTGGGTCGCCCGAATGATTATGGCAGGATATGAGTGGAAGAATGAAAAACCCTTTGAACATGTTTATTTTACAGGAATGGTTCGCGATAAAAAGCGAAGAAAAATGAGTAAATCTCTTGGTAATTCTCCTGATGCATTGAAATTGATAGAGGATTATGGAGCTGACGGAGTGCGATTTGGGATGCTAAGTAGTTCACCCGCCGGTGGTGACTTGTTGTTTGATGATAAATTGGTAGAACAAGGTCGTAATTTCAGCAATAAGTTATGGAATGCAATGCGATTGATTAAAGGATGGGAAATCGATGATAAGATCGAAACTCCTGTCGAAAATAGGTTGGCGATTAATTGGATGAAAAATCGCTTGAATCAAGTAATCGAAGAGTTGGATGGCTTGTACGAGAAGTATAAATTATCGGAAGCGCTGATGACATTGTATAAATTCATTTGGAATGATTTTTTCTCTTGGCATTTGGAAGTGATAAAACCGGCTTATGGTCAACCAATCGATAGGTTTACATTAAATGAGACTATTGAGTTATTTGAGACAACGCTTACATTGTTGCACCCTTTTATGCCATTTGTAACAGAAGAGATTTGGCATTATATCAAAGAAAGAGAAGATGGTGATGACTGCGTTGTGAGTAAATACCCTAAAGCAGAAAGTTACGATCAAGCTTTGTTGGATGTTGTAGAGAAGGTGAAAACGATTGTGACAAAAATCAGAGAAGTAAGAAATTCCAAGGGACTCAAACCAAAAGATAAGCTTAAACTCTATGCTAAAAAATCAGATTCATTATTGGATCTGTTGGATTCAGAAAAGATATCCGGAATTAAGGAAAAAATATTGAAACAAGCATTTCTCTCCGGTCTTGAATTGGTAGATTCCGAGGAAATAGAAAATACGATTCCTTTTATGGCTGCTAATGAAAAGTTTATGCTGGAATCCAATATTGAAATCGATATTGAAGCCGAAATAGCCAAGATCGAAAAAGAAATTGTATATCAAGAAGGTTTTGTCGCAAGTATCAATAAAAAATTGAGCAATCAGGGTTTTGTCAATAATGCTCCCGAAGCAGTAGTCAATATGGAAAGGAAAAAACTTGCAGACGGTGAAGAAAGAATCAAGATATTGAAGGAATCACTTAAAACTTTGAAAAAATAAGAAAAATTTAATTATTTTTTAAGGGTATTACTTTTTTTGTTCTTCTCAAGGGCGAATATCAATTGAGATGAACGATAAACAAAAGACATATTGGCTTAAGAAAATCAAGAATGATGCCGATGAGAAAATTCTCAAAGATATTTTGATGTCTGAAGAAGATCAAGATATGTTTTCTGGTGTTTATGATATTCATTTGGCTGCAAAAGAGCTAAAGGACTGGAAAGAATTTGATAAAATAAGTGCCTGGGATACTATTTCAAGAAATACTTCAGGAAATAGATTTTCAGTTGTCAGATACCTCTCAGCTGCTGTTGTAGTACTGATTATAGGGTTTACAGTATTTTTTATAAATAGCAATGAATCTTATATTGCCGGTGACGTAGAGAAGCATCTTGTTTTGGAAGATGGTTCGGATATTGTATTGTATCCCCACTCCGAATTGGTAGTCTCAAATGATTTTAATGATCATCAGCGTAGAGTAGAACTAAAAGGAGATGGTTATTTCAATATTTCAAAAAATGAGAATAAACCGTTTATCATTGAAATGCACCAAGCCAAAATCAAAGTGTTGGGGACGGTGTTTTATGTAGATCAAATGGATAAAGGAGTAAAAGTGGATTTGCTTAAAGGTAAAGTGGAGATTGAAAATAATGCTGATAAAAAAGCAATAATCACCGATAAAGAGACTGCTTTTATAACTGAAAAAGTTGAAGTGGAGAAATTGGATGATAGCAAATTGCCTTTGTCAAAAGACCTTTTTCTCAATGACATAAGTATAAAAGAGGCAGTAAGTAAATTAAATGATATTTACGGAAAAAAAATAATAATACTTAAGGATGCTGAGAATGAATTGTGGATTAAACCTATTCATATGACAGTTAAAAACTCAAGCATCCGTGAATTTATAAATGGACTGGAACTAATTTTTAATGTTAAAATAGTAAATTCCAAAGGGAAGTTTACTGTTTCGTCTTTAAAAATGAGATAGTAACTTTTCATTCTTTTTTGGTTTTAATGGTTGTAAATAGTGGGCGATTTTGTAGCTTTGTATAAAGAATTAACTCAATTCAAATTGAAAGACATACTACAATATATATTGCTCACTATTTTTTTGTCCTTTTTGCTGCTGTCTTGTGAAAAGGAGTATAAGGTTGGGAAAGTAAAAAACAAATTGGTTCTTAACTCTGTCTTTAGCCCTTTTGATAACAGATGGACTTTGCAACTTAGTGAAACAGCTAATCCCTACGAAAAACACGTGCTATCCCCTATAATCAATGCATCTATAAGCATTAGCTCAGATAATGGACTAAATAGTGAGCTTATGCATATTAACAATGGTATTTATGTATTTGACTATGTTCCTCAAACTAATGATGTTTACAAAATTCATATTACATCTGAGGGATTTGATGAAATTTTTGCAAAAAGTAAAATACCGGAAAAAGACTCCATTTTTTTGTCCGCAAAAGAATTAAT
>JALVEE010000172.1 GCA_027008645.1 Saprospiraceae bacterium | reverse complement strand
TAATAACATTTGAATAATACCAAACGTTAGCTAAAGCATCAACCTATGGTTTAAAAGTAAAATCAAATCGATTAATCGCCTTCAACTCCCCTTCTCCTTTTTCGAATAATTTAAATAAAATTGCAGACTTATCAAAAGGAGAATGGGCTAGGGGATGAGGATAAAAAAAGTGAAGGTGTTCGCAGTGTATAACATTTCTACATTCAACTCCTTTCGGAGTTGTCCCCGCTTGTTCATTTACCGCGGGTTTCAGCCACGGCTATTCATATTTAACCCCTGTCGGGGAAAATTTTAATTTTCACGTAATAACATTTGAATAATATCAAACGTTAGCTAAAGCATCAACCTATGGGTTAAATGGGAAACCAATCGATTAATCGCCTTCAACTCCCCTTCTCCTTTTTCGAATAATTTAAATAAAATTGCAGACTTATCAAAAGGAGAAGGGGCTAGGGGATGAGGATAAAAAAAGTGAAGGTGTTCGTAGTGTATAACATTTCTACATTCAACTCCATTCGGATTTGTCCCCCGCTTGTTCATTTACCGCGGGTTTCACCCACGGCTATTCACATTTAACCCCTGTCGGGGAAAATTTTAATTTTTACGTAATAACATTTGAATAATACCAAACGTTAGCTAAAGCATCAATCTATGGTTTAAATGGGAAACCAATCGATTAATCGCCTTCAACTCCCCTTCTCCTTTTTCGGGTAATTTAAATAATATGGCAGACTCATCAAAAGGAGAAGGGGTAGGGGGATGAGGTTACCTCTTCACTACTTTAATAGAAGAAGTACTTTTAGACGAAGATAATTTCAAAATATAAATCCCGTTATTCAAATAATTCAAATCCAGTTCTGAACCGGTGAATTCACCCAGATTTTGGATTATCTTACCGGATAAATCAAAGACAGTAATTTTATTTATTGGCAAATTACCTTGATTTTTAATAAAAAGACGACCGGTTGTTGGGTTTGGATATACAATAAGTTTGTCTTCAGAGAATAGATTTACTCCGGATGGAGCACTATATCCTTGTAATTGAAATTTGATATCTCCTCCATTGCTATTTATATAAAATTCTTTTTCGGTAGTAGAGTAAGCATTTGGCTTAAAAAATATCTGAAATGTATAATCATCAAATCCTGTCAATATTTTATCTATGTTAAAGTTAGTACGAAAATCAGTAGATGTTAAATCAGTAAATGAGTTGAATCTTAATGTGTCATTACCGAAATTTGTGATGGTGATATTAATCGTGTCTTCCGTATTTAAGGCAGTATTTCCAAAATCAAGAACAGAATCTTGTGTTACTTTCATCAAAACCGGCTTAAATAAATCGGTAGTAGGATAAGAATGGCTTTTCCACGCTGATATACCCCCTCTTAGATCGTAAACTTCCTTGAACTTTAATTCTTTCATTTTTTTAAATGCCCTTCCACTTCTCGACCCGGAATGACAATGAATGAGATATTTTTTTGTTTTAATCAAAGTATCCAAAGTTTCAGCGAAATCGGAATTGTAGTAATTGAGATTTACTGCATTTTCCAAATGCTCCGGTATGTATTCATTGGGAGTTCTAACATCCAAAATGATAAAATTAGGATTATTGATATTGGCTTGTACCATAGAATACGCACTGTCAGCCGATATCTGCGCATAGATATTCTGAGCCTTGAGTTTTAGAGTGCTGAATACAAAAAATATTGCTAAAAATAGAGATGCTCTTTTCATTTTATTTATAATTTTGGTAGTGGATATTATTTTTATTTACAAAACTATAAATTCAAAGCAGTAAAATGTCAAATTCTGCAATTTATTTATACTATTTGTCAATAAATAGACAGGCAAAGCCCTTTTCTTTGCATATTTATCCCCTGCGATACAAGGGCTGATTGAACGGTTTTAATATTATGTGATTGAACTTATATCTTGTCCAAAATACTATTTAGTGTTTTGCTTGGTCTCATTGCGGATGAAGCTTTATCAAAGTCCGGTTTGTAGTAGCCACCTATATCTTGCGGTTTTCCCTCAATAGCCAATAATTCCTTGATTATAGTCTCTTCATTGTCCTTTAATTCCTTTGCAACAGTTTTAAATTCATTTGCCAAATCGGTATCATCTGTTTGTTCAGCAAGGGCATTAGTCCAATACTGTGCGATATAATAATGACTGGCCTTTGTGTCGGGTTCGCAGCAAACTCTCGAAGGAGACCTGTTTTCGGATAAATACAAATCATTTGCAACATCCAATGTAGCAGAAAGTATATCAATTTTTTTGTCATCAGTCTTTTGTGCTATAAATCTGAGTGATTCTGCGAGAGCTAAGAATTCTCCAAGTGAATCCCATCTCAGATGCCCTTCTTTTAAAAATTGCTGTACATGCTTAGGTGCAGACCCTCCGGCTCCGGTCTCAAATAACCCTCCGCCTGCGATTAAAGGTACTATTGAAAGCATTCTGGCTGATGTGCCAAGTTCCAAAATCGGGAACAGGTCTGTAAGATAATCTCTCAATACATTTCCTGTGACACTTATGGTATCTTTGCCTTCTCTTACTCTTTTGAGAGTATAATTCATAGCTTCAACAGGGGATAAAATCTGTATTTCAAGCCCGGAAGTATCGTGATCCTTAATATACTCATTGACTTTGGCGATGATATTTACGTCGTGTGCTCTTTCTTTATCAAGCCAGAAAATTGCAGGATTACCGGTAAGTCTTGCTCTCTCTACAGCTAATCTTACCCAATCTTTTACCGGAATATCTTTGGTTCTTGACATTCTCCAAATATCACCTTTTTCAACTTTATGAGACATCAGTATTTCACCATCTTCCTTTATGACATCAACAATGCCGTCTCCGGGAATTTGAAATGTTGTAGGGTGTGAGCCGTATTCTTCTGCTTTTTGAGCCATTAAACCTACATTGGAAACATTTCCCATCGTAGCAACATCAAATTGACCGTTAGTCTTACAATCTTCTACACACTCTTTGTAAAATGTAGCATAGGTTCTATCCGGAATTACTACCTTAGCTTCTTGCAATTTTCCATCCCAATTCCACATCTTTCCTCCATCTCTAATTACGACAGGAATTGATGCATCTATAATTATATCGTTTGAATTGTGAAGATTGGTAATGCCTTTGTCGCTATTTACCATAGCAATATCAGCTTGTTTTTTATAAGTCTCCATTATTGCCTCTTCAATCTCTTTTCTTTTGTCGTCCGGTAATTTGTCCAACTTTTTGTATAAATCGTTTAAGCCTAGGTTTGGGTTAACTCCTATTTTTTCAAATTCATTGCTGTATTTGTCAAATACTTCCTTGAAATATGATTTTACAGCAATACCGAACATAATCGGATCAGAGACTTTCATCATAGTGGCTTTGAGGTGAACGGAAAATAGCGTTCCATCCTTTTTAGCATCGTTTATAGCTTTTGTATAAAAATCAGCAAGTGCCTTTGAACTCATGAATGTCGCATCAAGAATCTCTTTGTTCTCAGCATCAATAGTTTTAAGAATTGTCGTGTTGCCATTATTGTCTTTTAATACAATTGATACTTTACTGTCTTTTGTCATTATTATTGATTTCTCATTTCCAAAGAAATCGTCTTTTTCCATATGATCGACATTTGTTTTGCTGTTTTTGCTCCAAGGCTTCAATTTATGTGGATTGTTTTTAGCAAATCTTTTTACCGCTGCTGCCGCTCTTCTATCTGAATTTCCCATTCTCAATACGGGATTTACAGCAGAACCAAGACATTTTGCATATCTGTTTTTTAGTTCTTTTTCCTTTTCTGTTTGTGGGTCTTCAGGGTAGTCGGGTACATTGTAACCTTTTTCTTGAAGTTCTGCTATTGCAGCTTTAAGTTGAGTTACAGATGCTGATATATTAGGCAATTTTATAATGTTTGCATCCTTTTGTTTAACTTTTTCTCCGAGAAATGCGAGGTCATCAGGAACGATTTGGTCTTTTGTCAGATAATCAGGAAAGTTTGCAAGAATACGTCCTGTAAGTGAAATATCTTTAGTCTCAATATCGATACCGGCTTTATTGGTTATTGCGCTAGCAATTGGTAGCAATGAATAAGAAGCCAAAGCAGGTGCTTCGTCAACAGCTGTCCAAAATATTTTATTACTCATATAATAGCTTTTTTAATTTAAAACAAATTCTTAATTTTCAATCTGCGAAGATACAAAAAATGTACTTGTGATTTGATTTAATAGGCGCAAATATTTTATTTTTTTTCTGTATGGAGAATTCCCAAAATCAAATATTATTTTAAAAGTGCATAGTGCTCTGTGCAGAAAATCTTTCGTTATGACACATCTTTTAATAAGTGTGATAACGATAGCTTTCTCTTGAGAGATTTGATTCCGGTTTTAGCACCCATCCCCAGCCCTTCCCTCACAAAGGGAAGGGAGAAGTGGAGGTATTTGATTAATAAAAATAGCTATTTGAGAATCATCTTGTTTTATAACTAAATGGTATTTTTTTTGTAAAAAAAGCGTTGCTATCGCGGTTTACCCCGTGAAATAGGCTTAGCCTAAATTGAAAATTTATTTCACTGGGGGTTGCAACTTCCTCCCTTGTAAGGGAGGATTGAGGTGGGTTCTAAATAAAAAATCATGCAAATATTATTACACAAATATTGAGTTTTAACGTTTTTCACTTTATTTGTACCAAATATCTAACTTGTGTAGTTGCTATATATGTACAAAAACAGACAACTTTTGACCAAAATATAAATATAGCTTCCGTTATGATATACCTTAATTTTTTTTGCTTTAAGATGTGTCATAACGAAAGTCCTTAGCAAGGGAAGGGAGTTGTGATGGCTCTTAATCTATGGTGTTTATTAAGCTTTTGCTTCTGCAATGTAAAGTTTGCTATTTGGTTTTACATAAACAAAGTCTCGAAATTAAGGTTAAAGGTATATAGAAGTATTGTAAGTATTAGTATCTTAGCGCAAAAATTTAAAAGATGTTATTTACTAGTCAAGAAATACAGGATATTAAAGATAGAATAAAGGTTTCAGCAACTGAACTTAATAGCATACTTAAGAAAATACACTATTCTGAGGAAGAACGGATTACTGCTGATATCGTTTCAAGATTGAATGAGCCATATATGTTTGTCGTAGTAGGGGAGGTAAAGTCAGGAAAAAGCTCGTTTGTCAATGCGTTATTAGATCCTGGGAAGGAGATTTGTAAGGTAGCAGCATCACCGATGACCGATACTATTCAACAGATTGTATATGGAAAACCGGAGAGAGAAGAATATAGTACGCCATATGTGAAAAAGATTTATCAAGACAATGAAATACTGAAAGAAATAGCTGTAGTTGATACTCCTGGTACTAATACTATTGTGGATCACCACCAAGAAGTGACAGAGAAATTTGTTCCGGTTAGTGATCTTATTATTTTTGTTTTTGAAGCCAAAAACCCTTATAGGCAATCATCCTGGGAATTTTTCGACTTTATAAAAGACGAATGGCGAAAGAATATAATCTTCATACTTCAGCAAAAAGATCTCTTGGATACTAAAGATTTGGAAACAAATATTGAAGGAGTAAAGGAGAATGCAAGAAAAAAAGGCATTGCAAATCCTGTTGTATTTGCGGTATCTGCCAAGGATGAGATAGAAGGACGTACAAGTGAAAGCGGTTTTATCAAGCTTAGAGAATATATTGAAAGTCACATCACCCAAGGAAGATCACCTGTACTAAAACTTAAAGCATCTGTTGAAACTTTGGAGAGCGTGAATGATAAGCTTAGCGATGGGATGAAATTAAGGATAGAACAATATGAATCCGACTTTGCTTTTAGAGAGGAAATAAAAGATATTTTGGCAAAGCAAGTAACTAAAACAAATAGTCAGACGGATTTGCTTGTCGAGAGTCTTGTAGCCAAATACGATAAAATTTCGGATAAATACGAAGATGTATTGAGTAGAAGATTGGGGTTTTTCTCACTATTGACCAATTCTTTCAAATCGATATTTGATAAAAGTGAAAATCTCAATAAATGGCTTACAAATTTCACCGAAAGTTTGGAAAGAGAGCTCAAAGATACT
The DNA here is from genome assembly GCA_027008645.1 of Saprospiraceae bacterium. Lineage (GTDB taxonomy): Bacteria > Bacteroidota > Bacteroidia > Chitinophagales > Saprospiraceae > JADJGA01. Next base: position 4,519 of record JALVEE010000172.1, on the reverse strand, counting down.
ATGGGCAAAAATCTTAATAATGGTATAAGGGATATCGCTGATAATATACAGATGATGGCCAAATTGGTCGATGCAAAACTGCATACGAATCAAACTATTCTTACCAGAGATCATCATATTTTTAGTGATTTGGCAGAGAAAAGGTCAAATATTCTCCGGGATTTAATGGATACATTTTCTAATTTTATCAATAGGGAGGAAAATTTTTATGACAAAAAATTGATGAGTAAATATGGAGACATATCTCCGGATTTGCTTAAGGGAAGTGGTATCGCTGCAATTGGAATTATACTTGCGGCTCTTACTCACGGGATAGTTTTTGACATTACAGGAGGGGTTTTGACGACGATTGGCTTTATTTTTGCCGGATTCGGAATCGGACTAAAAAGAAAGAAGATAATCAGAGGATTTAAAACTGAATTGGAGAAAGGGCGAAAAAAACTTAAGGAAGAAATTGCGGAAAAAATAAAAAAATACGTTAGTAATATCAGAAGTCGAATCGATGATAATTTTAGTAGATTTGACGATTATTTGGAAAATGAGAAAAAAGAAATAGATTCTATTGAAAATGCTCAGAAAAATATCATAAGCAGTTTTCAAAAAATCAAAGAAGATTTGAATAAAAAACTCGTTTGATTAATGCAGAGAACATACAGGTGCGTATGTTTTTTGGCGTATAATAAAAGGGGCGTATTTCATTTTTTCGCATTGTGGGTTGATTCTTCTTCGGTTGCCGAGCTTGACGTGGTATAGGAGCCAGAGGCAAAGAATGGGAAAAGCGAAAAAGTGAAATACACCTGATAAAAATAGATAGAATGAAGAAAAATATTTTGATGCTAGGCATCTTGCTGATACTTGGAGGTTTTGTATATTACCTTGTGAATAATGATAATGATGATGTTGCGAAAACTATTGATGATTATGATTTTTCGTACAGGGATTTTGCTATAAAGAACATTGATGATATCGCTAAAATTGTTGTAGTAAATAGGACAAAAGGTGTGTTTACATTCAAAAAGCATAACGATACTTGGTTTGTCAATGATTCTTTTGTAGCTAACAAAATGTCGGTGAACAATATGTTGTCAGTTTTTCAAAGGGTGAAAATCGACTATGTGCCAACCGAAGCAGCTCAGAAAAATGCTATGAAAGGGATGATGCTCAATGGTATAAAAGTCGAGATTTATGATAAAAATGGCAATGCATTGAAGAAATATTTTGTCGGAGACTCTCCTCAAAATAGTATCGGGACATATTTTGTGATGGATGGATATAGCAAGCCATTGGTCATGACATTACCGGGCTTTAAAGGGAATCTGAGAGTTAGGTTTTCATATTCATTAAACGAATGGCGTGATAGAACCGTTATTGATGAAACACCCGAGAATATTGAAATAATCGAAATCAAATATTATATAGATAAAGATGCTTCTTTCGTTTTGGAAAGGAAAAAAGATAAATTTGAAATTCATCCGGCATTCGAGGATGAAAAAAAGATTGCTAAGCCATTGGATCAGAAATTTGCAAATTCGTATTTGGTGAGTTTTACTAAAAAAATAGCAGAAGGAATTATTGCTGATAAAGAATTTAAAGAAAATATTCTCAACCAGCAATTGCTTGCGGAATTGATTATTGAGAGAAAAAATGGAACGAAAAAATCTTTAAAAATATTTATGTCTCCCAGTTTCGACAAAGAATCTCTACCGGATAATAAAGGAATATACAAATATTTTAACAATAAAGTTCATAGATATTTTGCACAAGATGACAAAGGCGATGTTTATCAAATTCAATACGTTGTATTTGATGATGTACTGATTCCTTATCAAAGTTTCTTTAAGAAATAAATGATATTAACTATTAATCGATTTGATTTTCACATTTGGAGACTTCCTCACTACCGTCATTAGAGCAACTGCAACTTTCTCCTGTGGTAGAGCAAGATTTTTTAAATTCTTCCCCTTTTAAGATAAATTTTACATTGAAAAGAATAAAAGCGAGCATTACTGCAACAAAAATGATGATTAAGGTATATATAAATTCGTTCATTGTGCTTTCTTTGTGATAAATTTAATATCATTACAATTATATTAATAACACTACAGCCAAATTAATGTTGAAAATATGCAAAGAAAAATAAAAGCTTTCGAGAAATTATTACAGATAATGGATGATTTGCGCTCCCAATGTCCTTGGGATATGAAACAAGACATTCATTCACTTAGAACACTTTCTATTGAGGAGGTCTATGAATTAGCAGATGCTATAATGGATGAGGATTGGGCTGGAATTGAAGAAGAACTTGGAGATATATTGCTGCATATTGTTTTTTATGCCAAAATAGGAGATGAAAAAGGAAAGTTTGATATTGCTTCTGTGATAGAAAAGCTAAATGAAAAAATGATTAATAGACATCCGCATATTTACGGTGATACATCGGTTGATACTGCAGAAGATGTAAAGAAGAATTGGGAACAAATCAAAAAAAAGGAAGGCAAAAAATCTGTACTCTCCAGAGTGCCAAATAGCTTGCCCGCACTGATAAAAGCCTACAGGATGCAAGATAAGACAGCTCAAGTTGGCTTTGAATGGGACACCAAAGATCAAGTCTGGAGCAAAGTAGTTGAAGAAATCGACGAATTTAAAGTGGAAGTTGATAATAATGCACCCAAGGCAAAACTCGAAGATGAATTTGGAGATATATTATTTGCTTTGGTTAATTATGCAAGATTTGTGGGGATAGATCCCGAAACTGCCTTGGAGAGAACTAATAAAAAGTTTAAAACCAGATTTGAATTTATTGAGGCTAATGCCCCAAAACCACTCGAGCAAATGACCTTAGAGCAAATGGATAAGCTTTGGAATATCGCAAAGGGGAAGGAAAGGAAAGATGTGGGTTTGGAATAAGTTGTATTTGAGGGGGTTAAGTTTTGCGCATTCGTTAAGTGATAGATATCCAGTAAAATAAAAACATGACGCAAACAGTAAGTATTAGAATGCCAGATATTTATCAATATTCAAAGTGTTTTAAAAATAGAACACGGATAACGCTGATTGAACTGATTTGTATATGAAACGCGATAAATCGCATTTTTACAGATTATTTCGATCACGATTCCACATTTGGGGATTTTTTCGGATATATTCACGGATTCTATTTAATTCGCCATTGTCGCGGATGATGCGATCATGAAACCGCGGTTGCCAGGCAAATGGCGGTTGTAAATCCCGCGAAATTTTATTTGTTATCATCATCACGTTCAATCCACAAAATTCCATGAATATGATTTGGCATAACCACCATTTCGTCTAATCGGATAAACGGAAAATTTCGCGGGATTTCTTGCCAATATTTATGGACGATTTTTCCAATTTCCGATAATTTCATTTGATCATCAATAATTTTGCCCAAAAAATGGTCACGATTTTTGGTGACAATGGTCACAAAATACGCCCCGGGATTTCCGTAATCCCAATTTTGGTAACGGGCGGAATCGATCCGGTATTTCCCGCAAAATTTCTGGTCGGTCATTTTTTTTGTTTTTTATGATTGCGGGCGACGGGCGACAACGTATGACGCGAAAATCCCGCGAAATTATCCTTTCATTCCCTAATCACGATTGTCCAGATCACGATTTACCGGTGGATTTGGTAATTTCCATCTAGTAATATCCTCATCCCATTCTTCATCATTTATTTTTAAAAATCCTTCAATACCATCTCCTTTTTTATTTAGTGCGAATTTCATGGTATAAACTTTTCCTGTTTTCTTATCTACATAAGTGAAATACAGGTTATTTCCTTTGGTATATAGACTATAAGTTTTTATTTCCTTGGGGCTTGCTAGTGAGCTAGCAAATTCGTTATCTGTTGTAGAAATAACATATTTTCTTCCATCAAATTTTGTAGTCGCCCATAACTGCAAATACTTTTCCACTTTGAGTACTTCGGGAGATTTATTCTCGATGGTGCAGTGTCCGACCTGCGGACCAGCCTCGATCTCCGTTAGAGCGGCTTCGAGTTTGACTCTTTTCTTATTGGCATTAATCAGATTGTCTAAATATTTATCAGATTTCGCCTTCTGTTCATTAGCAAATCCCTGAGTAACATCATTTTCAGATGTATATCCATCAATAGCCCCTCCTCTAATTTGAGCATCCTCAGCAATTTTCTTTAATTTCGCGATTTCTTTTTCGAGATAGGGGATAGCTCGCGCCATATAAGTCTTATAATCCATGACATACTGATCTCTCATCTCCTGTGTGACGCTTGGGTCGTTGGTGACCATTAGTTTTTCGATGGCTTCCAGTTTGGTGCGCATTTCTTCGAGGTCTGGTGGGAGGATTTTTTCGGGGTCTCCCGTAAAGACGCGATTAATCGCGTCTCTACGGTCAATCGCGTCTCTACGGTCAATCGCGTCTTTACGGTCAATCGCGTCTTTACGGTTAATCGCATTTACCTGTTGGGCATATTGTTGCAATGCCTCATTAAAGGGTTTTATCTCTTTAGTTTTCGCGAG
>JALVEE010000171.1 GCA_027008645.1 Saprospiraceae bacterium | reverse complement strand
ACTGCAATTGATTATCAATTATTTATGTTTTAGAAAGTCCGAAAAATAGCTGAATTTTTGTGTTTTTTTTGTAAATAATGCCAAGTTGGGTTAAAAGGATTTGTGCTTTTATTAAATAAATAAATATCCATACATATTATGATTAGACGAATGATTATTATTACAATTATTATTTTCTTGACTTTCTCCTGTGAGTGGGAAAAAGTTGATAATAATGCAGATGACACAATAACATTTAACGGGATAACAGAAACTACTGCAAATGGTGAGTTGATTTCTCAGGATAAGAGCGATTGGAAATTACAAGATAACTGGAATGACAAAGAAAACTCTTTATTCATCGATAAAAAAGAAAATTTCTGTATCGTAGACAATGATAATTATTCCATTATTTCCTATCCTAATCCATGTAACGGAATATTCAAACTTTATATATCAAAACCTGATGAATGTAGATTAGGATTTCGAATTGTTGATAGAAATTTCAATGTTTTATTTTCGAAGGATTCAATTTTCTCTAATGAGATGGGTATTAATTTGAACGAATTTGGAATTTCAAATGATACGGTAAGAATGTATTATAAGTTTTTCGGAAGTGATTGCGAATTAAAGGGACATGGAGATATTAAAATTGAATAGAAACTTTCAAAAATAAGTATTAATAAAATCCCTCTCTTTTTGTAAGCACATTAAAAAAAACGGTTTTGTTATAAAAAGAAGAGGGATTTAGGACGTGGATTAACCAGCTCTATAAACCTTTTCTTGTATTCTTTGCCTCCAATATTTTTCTTAGCGTCTTAGCAGGATTTTTAAATTGATTTGTAAACATCATAGCTGCTATGATATATGGTTTGTAACCGGCTTCATGATAGGTTTTGAGTCTGAACTTTTCAAAAGTATTGTCAGCGACTTCACCTTCTTTGCAAGAAACACCGGAAATATCGGCAGGAAGACAATGCATATATAATGCTTTCCCTTTATTAGTGATTTTCATCTTCTCATCATTGTATTCCCAATCTTTGAATTTGGCATTTTCAGCCAAGCAACTTTGTTCTAATTTATTCAAACCCTCTTTATCACCCTTTTTGAGTAATTCAGTACGCTCTTGCATTATATGGAAAGGAGCCCAACTCTTTGGGTAAACGATATCAGCATCTTTGAAAGCGTCCTTCATCGAATGACTGATATTGAATGTTCCTCCGCTTTTTTTAGCGTTTTTCTTTGCTATTTCCACTATTTCGGGAATCAGTTCATAGCCCTCAGGATATGCCAATTCTATATCCATGCCGAAGCGTGACATCAAGGCTATTATTCCTTGTGGAACAGATAATGGTTTGCCGTAACTGGGTGAATAAGCCCAACTCATCACAAGCTTTTTGCCTTTTAGTTTGTCGAGTGAACCGTATTCATTTTTAAGATGCAACAAGTCTGCCATTGATTGGGTAGGGTGATCCATATCGCATTGAAGATTGACGATTCCCGGTCTATTCGGTAAAACTCCGTTTTCATATCCTTCGTCCAAAGCTTCTCCCACTTCTCTCATATATTTATTTCCTTCTCCAAGGAACATATCATCTCTAATCCCGATGAAATCCGTTAAAAATGAGATCATATTTGCAGTTTCCCTTACGGTTTCACCATGAGCAATCTGTGATTTCTCTTCATCCATATCCTGAACTTCCAACCCTAAAAGATTGGCAGCGGAAGCATAAGAAAATCTTGTTCTGGTAGAATTGTCCCTGAATATGGAAACGGCAAGACCGGAGTCAAAAACTTTTGGTGAAATATTTTCGTCTCTTAGTTGCTTCAATATTTCTGCAACTTCAAGAACCATTTTTAAATCATCTTCGCTTTTTTCCCATGTTAAGAGAAAATCCTTTTTATAGAGTTTGCTTTTAAACTTTTTAAGTCCTTTAATCTTCTTTTGTAATTTCATAATTATATAAGTTTTATTGTTAATTTTTAGCATCCATCCCCGGCCCTTCCCTCACGAGGGAAGGGAGCGTACATTGTTCATTTACATTGCACTACCCCCTCCCTTGTAAGGGAGGGCAGGGGTGGGTTCTTCATCACTGAGCACCCATCCTGTATTTTTTTCTCTTCACAAAGGAAGTAACAAATTTCCCCAAAAAGCACAATATGCATTCACGTTGCCATTCTCCCTCCCTTGCAAGGGAGGGCAGGGGTGGGTTCTAAAAAACTATACCTTCATCTCATAGGCAAATGCTGCGTAAAAAGCAGAAGCTACCACCAAATCATCAATAGCAACCTTTTCATTTGGAGCATGAGCCAGAACCTCATTCCCGGGGCCGAAACCAATAATTGGAATATCGTAATATCCATTAATGGTGACGCCATTTGTAGAGAAAGTCCACTTGTCTATTTTTGCTTCTTTATCAAATAATTTCCTATATGCACTTGCACCTGTTTGTACTATCTCGTGCTCTTCCGGAATTTTCCACGTAGGATAATACTTTTCCATTCCGTATTCAAGACCGGTATAAGCCTTTTCCCAATAGTTCAAAACGGTTACTTCGGCATTCATCCCTTTGATGAGTTCTTCGATTTCTTTTACTGCCGATTCTTTTGTTTCACCCCAAGTCAATCTTCTGTCTAAGTGTATTCTTGCAAAATCTGATACAGCACATAGGGAGGGACTTTTTGAAACTATTTCCGAAATAGTCACACTACCTCTACCAAGAAATTCATCGTATTTCAATCTTTCGTTGAGTTTTTCTATTTCCAGAGCTACACGGGAAGCCATATATATAGCATTTTTACCTCTTTCGGGTGCAGAACCATGTGAAGATACTCCATAGAAGCTAACATGCATTTCCATTCTCCCTCTATGACCGCGATAAATATTGAGGTTTGTCGGCTCAGTGCTAATTGCAAAATCAGGTTTGATTTT
>JALVEE010000170.1 GCA_027008645.1 Saprospiraceae bacterium | reverse complement strand
TAGCCCCGTATGAAATGCGGGGTAAAAGTGATAGGTGATATGAACGCCGAAGGTGTTCAATTATCAATTATTATGTTGTATGGATATTCAACTCCTCCGGAGTTGTACTTTGCTTGTTCGGATACCGCGGGTTTCACCCACGGTTATTCACATTTATCCCCTGTCGGGGAAATTTCGTCGATGGATAGAACTCAAAACGCGAAAAAATGAAATGCACCTCCTTAACTTCTTAATGGTTTATTTTTAATTTTTTTGTAACTTTGATTCGTATTAGGCTTTTGCCCTCAAAATTAGGATTATAATAAAAACACATGAAAATTACAGTATTAGTCGAAAATTCAGTTTCAAAAAATGGTCAACCCGGACTGAAATCTGAACACGGATTAAGTATTCATATTGAAGTAAATAAAACCAATATACTTTTTGATGTCGGAAAAACCGATTTGTTTATCCGCAATTCAAAGAAGTTAAACATTGATTTGTCCAAAGTTGATTATCTTATAATTTCTCACGGTCATTATGACCATGGAGGAGGTCTTAAGCATTTTCTAAAAATCAATAATAAGGCTAAAATCTATATGCATAAGAAGGCAATCAACAAGCATTTTACTAAAATATTTGGGTTTATCCCTTTTAACATTAGTCTTGATTCAAATGTTATTAATAAAAATACAGATAGAATATTTTTTGTTGAGGAAGATACGCATTTAACTGACAATATCGATTTGCTTGCTGATTTCCCCGATGATTTCCCTCAACCAACAGGAAATTTAAGCTTGTATGAAAAGTATGAGGGGATTGTTGAAAATGATAAATTTCAACATGAAATAGCGCTTTTAATCAATGAAAATGACAATTCGGTTTTATTTACTGCTTGTTCACATTCAGGTATAATTAATATGTATAAAAAAGCTGAATCATTTAAGAAAAATGAGAAAATAAACTATGTTTTTGGAGGTTTTCACACATATAAGCCGGCAACAAGAAAAAATGAAAGCAAAAGCTATTTGGATAATCTTACCTCAGGACTAAAAGAAACTGATTCATTGTTTTATACGGGGCATTGCACAGGCAAACAAAATTTGGACTATTTGAAAGAAAAATTAGATGATAAGATATTTTCGATGAATACCGGAGATATTATAGAGATATAAATTACATAGTCTCTGTACGAAAAGGGGCAATTTGTTAATTTGAATATTATTCTGAACACGGATGACACGGATTTTGCGGATAAAAGCTGAGCTAAATAAAGCGAAGTCAGAGACATTCGCTTATCATTGGTCTGCGAGTTGGCGGCTACTCCGGTAAACTACGGATTTGAATAAAGGTTGAAATATTAATATTAAAAAAAAATAAACCATTAAGACATTAAGGAACATTAAGCAATAAATTCTTAATTATCTTAACTTCTTAATGGTTTAATGTTTATTGGCTTGACACTAGAATTATATAGTATGGTATGGAGCGTTGCTACTTCCCCCTGTCGTTTTAAGTAACGTAGTGAAGTAAAACAACAAGGGGGAGAGCAGAGCATTTGCGGGATGGATGAGGGGGCAGTTGTGCTGATAAACAGGAATATCAATCTGCAATTTAGAAAAATGAAATGCACCCAGAAACATTAAACACTAAACTAATTCTTAACTTACCTTAACTTCTTAATGGTTTTTTTAATACGTTTTTTTTAGCGAATCGTGCAGCAAATTGAAGATTAAAAACATCTTTTTAGTATTAATAGTGTCTGCAAGAAAACACATCAAATTTGAAATTGATTCTTTTTGTCATCTTTTAACTTTTTCACAAGTGATTGATACTTTGGCATCAAATCATTGTAAAAAAATCAAAATCTAAACAAAAGTCATCTGAATTTCAAAAATTGTCTATTTTCGTGCAGACACTAAATATCATTTAGCTTTCATCATCCTGTGAATTTATCATATTCTTCATTATAAAATTCTGTTGATATGAAAAATTTATTGTTCAAATTTTTGTTCATTGTAATCGTTATTAATGCCAGGTATCCATTATTTTCACAGACAATTGAATTATACGGCAATTATCATACTATGGGAATAATTGTCAATTTGAATGAAAATGACGACCCTGAAAACGATGCCGTTATGACGATAAAATACAGAGTTGTCGATTCCACATTTAAAGAAGGATTTCCTGCAACAAGAACCAACAATACACAATTTGTCGGTAGCCTGTTTTGGCTTAAACCGAATACAAATTATGAAGTTATTGCAACCATTCAAGATTCGACAAGCCCCAGTCTCGACGGAACAATATTGCAAGCAAGCTCTAAAACCAGGGAAAATCCAAAACGATTCAATGCGAAAAAATCATATTATGTCAGCCCAAACGGAAACGATACATCATATACCAAATCATCGCCGGGTTCCATTGAAGAAGCCGTGAAACTCGTAAAAGCAGGTGAAGAAATTGTTTTGCTTGGGGGTATTTATCACACAGGCAAATTGGTATTTGCGTATCAAGGAAGTGAAGAATCTCCCATAACCATTCGTTCGGCTCAAGGCGAAAGAGCAATTTTTGATGGCGCAGATACCGTAAAACACACTTGGAAAAACGAAGGACAAGGAATATTTTCTACCGAATTGGATTATGAAAACACCCGGCTTATCATCGCTGATAATCGCAGATTGTACCAATATAAATCGATGAATGACCTCAATAATTTGATTTGGGAATTAGATGGTTTCTTTGTGGAAGGTAAAAAAGTTTATGTCAAAATACAAGGTAAAAATCCTGCCGATTTGAAGATGATAATATCCGATAAACACAATGCATTTACGGTTTGGGACAAAGATTATTTTCATTTCAGAAACCTTACATTCAGAAATTATGGTCAAGGTGATTGGGCGAAAGCCATATATTTTTACAGTTCAAGCCACAATGTGGTTGACAGTTGTCTTTTTGCAATGAACAATCTCGGGGTAGGTATAAAATACAGTTCCGACCAAATCACCGTTCAGAATTGTGAGTTTTACGACGATACGGATATGTGGGATTGGAATGCTATGAAAGCAAGTATTGTAGAAAGTACTCTAATATCGTTTTATGATCCGGTGTTAGGTAGAGGGCACGTCATTAGAAACAATGTATTTCACGATTGTCAGGACGGTATGTCACCCGGCAGTTTTTACAAAAATGAATTAACTACGGAATTGGATATTTACGACAATATTATTTACAATGCAGGAGATGACGGAATTTCTGTCGATGGATGGGCAAGCAATGTCAGAGTTTGGAACAATACGATTTACGATGTTTTGGTCGGTATTTCTTTTGCCCCTATAAACAAAGGACCTGCTTATGCGATTAGAAATCTCATTTACAATACGGGATATGGCAATAGCATTTACAGGGGAATGTCATTCAAGTTCAATAGCGGATATGCAAAATCTGGTAAAATGTATCTGTTTCATAATACAAGCGATGCAATGATGGAAGGAGTTGATGGATTTGAATGTAAAATCCCGGGAGATTGGGAGCAGATTTATACACGAAATAATGCATTTACCGGCAATAGATATGCAATCAGTTATTTGGTGGGAAGTGGAAACCGTCCGTTGGATATGGATTATGACAATCTTTTCACTACGGCTGAAGATGAATTTGCTTATTTTTACGACAACCAATCTCATCATTATACCACATTTAATGATTTTCAGACTGCCACCGGATTGGAACCAAATGGTATCGCTTCAAACCCCACGTTTAAATCTTCATCTGACGGTGATTACAGCTTATCAAAAGACAGTCCGTTGATTGACAAAGGAGTATTAATACCGGGTATCAATGATGATTTTTACGGAAAAAATCCCGATATAGGAGCTTACGAATACATCCCTGCTAACAGTATCGCAAAGGATTACGCAATTGATAAAATAACAATCTCACCGAATCCCGCAATTGATTTAATTGAAATAATCAATGCTGCAAAAGATTGTAAATTGTTCCTTTACGATGCAAAACAATCATTAAAAATCAAGACTAATTGTGATTCGTCTAATATGATACTTGACATTGGAAATTTAAAATCCGGTATTTATTTCTTAGTATTTGTCGATAAAAATCAAAAGATAAAGTCCGTAAAAAAATTGGTCAAAATAGATTTTTAAAGGTGAAACAAAAACCATTAAGGCATTAAGGGACATGAAGCATTAAGTTCTTAACTTTTCTTAATTTCTTAATGGTTAATTAAATATTCTTTTGAACACAGATGACGCGGATTTTACTGATTAACACAAATCTGTTTATTTGTGGGTTGGCAGGTACTCCGGTTTCGGAACAGAGTGGAGAAACGGGAGGCTGGGAGGCAGTATGGCAAAAAAACAAGCTTAAAATACTAATATTAGAAAAAAAACTTATCAATTATCGTATTTTATGCACTATTCATTGAGCAATATTTCTGGTTTTTGTTGAATTTGTTGTGCATTTATTATATCTTTGCTAAAAAGTTATACTTTACAATGAAAACACTTTATCAGAAATTTGAAACCCTTTTGCGATATACTTCGACAGACTTTAAACGCTATTTGTACAATAAAGTATCTTGGAAAAGTCGTATGATAGGTATTATCGGTGCACGCGGAGTTGGTAAAACGACAATGATATTACAATATATCAAAGAAAATTTAGACACCAAAAAAGCTTTATATGTATCTGCCGATGATTTGTATTTTAGTGATAACAGGCTTATCGAATTAGCGGATGAATTTTATAAAAATAACGGAGAATATTTGTTCATTGATGAGATACATAAGTATCCAGATTGGTCTCGAGTATTAAAAAATATTTACGATTCATTTCCTGAACTGAAAGTTGTATTTACAGGTTCTTCTATTCTTGATATAATTAGAGGTTCTGCGGATTTAAGCCGTCGGGCAATTATTTACAAATTACACGGACTCTCATTTAGGGAATATTTAGAATTATTTCACGATTATGAAACGGAAGTATATTCATTGAAACAAATAATTCAAAATAAAGTAAAACTTTCAAATATAAAACATCCACTACCATTATTCAAAGACTATTTAAAACGTGGTTACTATCCTTTTGGACTTGAAAATGAGATGAATTTACGTTTAGGGCAAATTATAGTTCAAACATTAGAAACAGACATTCCTCAATATGCAAATCTTAACGTCGGGACAAGTCGAAAGTTGAAACGATTGCTTTCTATCATTGCGGAAAGTACACCTTTTAAGCCAAATTTCTCCAAAATAGCTAAAATAATCAGAGTAAGTAGAAATTCATTAGATGATTATTTTTTATATATGGAAAAAGCAGGGCTTATAGCACAGTTACGTGATGAGACTAATGGTCTTAGGGGTTTAGGAAAAGTTGAAAAGATCTATTTGGATAATCCAAATATCATTTTTAATCTTGTTGGAGACAACTCGAATATAGGGAATATACGTGAAACTTTCTTCTTCAATCAAATGCGGGTAAAACAAGATGTATTATCGTCTAAAAAAGCTGATTTTGTCATTGATGAATATACATTCGAAATCGGAGGAAAAAACAAACAGCAAAAGCAAATAGAAAAAGATGGTAAATCATTTGTTGTAAAAGACGATATAGAGTTTGGCTATCTCAATGTAATACCACTTTGGGCTTTCGGGTTTAATTATTAAAAACAGAATAATGAGAAAATTTAATCAAAATACAACAATTAATATGAATAAATATATTCTTTTTATACTAATCACATTTCTTTCTGCAAAAGGAATTACACAAAACTGGTCTATTGAATCCAATATTTCGATGGAAAGATATTATTTATTGAAAGGGAAAATAGATGATAAATATGCCATCACGATGTATTTGGAAGAAGGATATTCATTATGTGGTGATGAAACAATATCTGATCAATGGAGAGATGCTACATTAGTAGGATGGTATTATTACGATAAATTAAAAATTAAAATTCCGTTAATCGGTTCCGACTATCGTACAGATGACTCACACGTAGATTTATATGTATTAAAGAACTATCTTGATTCTTTTGATTATAAAAATTGTACAGCAAAAGATTTCAAAGAAAAGTTTTTTAATGATGAAGATAGTGATTTAACCAAATTAAATTGGATGCAAAAAAATGAGGCAACTTATTTAACCAATATGAAAATGGTACATAATTACAGCTTAGAAACCAACGCTGAATTAATAATAAAAATAAGAGATATAGAAATAAAAAGAATGAATATCTCTCAAAGAACAGGCATGAAATATATTATTGAATTAAATAATATTGACTCAATTAAATTACCTGATGGTATATACGTCACTTTTTCATTTGCAGAACGTTCTAATCCAGGTGGAGCTTTTTCGGGATATTGTGGTGTGGGATACGAAAAATATCTAGGTTATGTACATTTTGACAATCAACTTAAATTTAAAGAATTTGATTTTAAAAAAGTTTGGAGTTGTGTTGACGATGAGTCGATTGAATATTACAAGGTCATTAAAGGTAAACCTGAATTAGGTCTGATAAAAACAGAAGAATAAATTTGACAATAAGACTCATTAAGCACAAGATCCTTAACTATTCTTAACTTCTTAATGGTTTATTAAATATTTTTTGAACACAGATGACGCGGATTTTACAGATATGCGCAGATTTAAACGAGGGTAAAAAAAAGTTAATACAATTAACCAAAAATTTATGTTAAATCCGGCAGCATATTAGTCTTAGTTAGCATCAATTAACTATATTTACTGCACACTTTTTAAAATTATTACTATGAAATTGATTATTAGTCTTGCATTTATTTTGTTTTCATCTATTTACATCATTGGTCAAACCACAATATCGAGTGGTCGATTAAGTATAACTGTAGAAGATCTTGGTAACGGAGCTAAAGTGACACATATTAAAGATAACGGTACTGAGACATTGAATACTTCGACTACATCCGAGTTTTTCACTCTCACTATCAGAAATACCACTACTAATAATGATTATGATATAAGTTCTATTTCCAGTTGGAATAGCGTAAATATATCGAGTAGCACATCATCAAGTTGTACTATCCAGTTCAGCGATCCTACAAGCGGCAATTTACCCGCATCTCTTATTGCAACAGTTACAATCAATACAAATGATGCGAAATCAGATTGGGATTTGTCTGTCGCTGGTCTTGGTACAAATCATTCGTTGATGGATGCAGTATTTCCAAAACTTAATATAGAAGCAAGCGGAAATGACACTTTTTTATATCCGCTTTATTCGGGTAGATTGACGCACAATCCCGGTTCAGGAATAGATTACTATGATGATTCAGGGGACAGTGGAGATGACAATGTAGGGCTTTATCCACGCGGATGGGGAACGACAATGCAATTTATGTCCTATTACAATGATAATTACGGTTTATATTTTGGATACCACGATCCGGATGCTTCTATTAAATATTTTGGTGTAAAAAACGCTAATTCAGGTATAAAAATAGAATGTAAATACCCTTCCCCTAATAAAACCATTTCAGGAAATGATTGGAATTTACCCGGAGTTTTTGAATTGGATTTATACGATGGAAATTGGTATGAAGCAGCTAAGATATACAGAGATTGGGTTTCAACTTCATCAAACTATTGGCCTCAAAACAGTACGAAACGCAATACCAGACAACATAGTATCGGAGATATTGGAGTTTGGCTTTCGACATATATTTCAGAAGCCACAATGTCACAGATGGAAAGTTATATCCAGACTGCCGTTAGCTTTTTTGATGTTCCTGTTGGAGTCCACGCTTATGAATGGAATTATAAAGAATTCGACCATTTTTACCCCGATTATTTCCCTGAAAGAACCGGATTTCCCGGATTGGTAAGTAATATTCAAACTAACAATCCCGGCTCGGTAATAATGCCTTATACAAACGGAAGAATGTGGGATACCGGAGTTGGTGGCAATGATCCCGGTGATTCTGCGGCAGCTACTTATTACAACAATGATGGACAGCCTGATGCTGCCAAAAAATCAGACGGTTCGGAATTTACCCAAACATTCAAAAATAATATATTTGCTGTTATGTGTTCTGACCAAACCGGCTGGCAAAATGTGATGTTAGATGCGGAAGATCAAATCACCAAATCAAGTAGAATCGGGGCTAAAGCTATTTATATGGATATGGTTACGGCTTCAGGGCCTGCTCAATGTATGGATGCTTCTCATGGACATACACTTGGCGGTGGATCCTTTTGGAAGGAAGGCTATTCTGATATGTTGAATAGTATTCATAATACGGTACCTGATGACGTATTTATCACAACAGAAGGAGGTTGTGACTTCGTAGCTGATCAAGTGGATGCTTTTATGGTACAGGGTTGGACTACTGATAACCAAGTTCCTGCCTGGCAGGCGGTTTATACCGGTAAAGTTCAACTATTCGGCACAAAGACGGGAGGTAGCCAATACGGTAATCAACAATTTTATGCAAAGCTCGGGCAAGGATATATTTTCGGAGTACAAACGGGAAGACAATATATATGGCTTGCTATTAATCCGGATTCCAGCCCTAATAAATCAATGGCATCTCATTTTGTAAAAAGACTTAGTAGGATGAGGTATAAACTCAGAGATTTTGTTTCTTATGGTGAAATGAAAAAACCCTTGGATTTATCGGGAGATATTCCTGATTTGACCTATCATGTATTTGATTGGGGAGGACACAAAGGATATGTTGATGTAACTTATCCTGCTGTACAAAATTCAGTTTGGCAAAATGGTGATAGTGTCGTTGTCTCATTGATAAATGCATCACTTCCCGATGTTCCAAATGTAATTGATGACAGTCTTAGCGTTTCGTTTAGTTTCAACGGTACGGATTACGGTTTGACAGGGGCTTTGGCTGTGACAGAAATAATGGAAACATCAGAGGGCAATACCTTTTATATGCCAAATTCATTTACTCTTGATGTAGATATTCCTTCCATTACACCAAAGGCATATTTAGTTAGACCGGCATCAGATTTAGGCAATGTATATTACGTCTCTACTACGGGAAATGACGCAAATTCAGGTACAAATGAAGCCCAAGCCTGGAGAACAATCGGTTATGCTGCGTCAAGTTCCAGTCCTGTGCAAGCTGGGGATATCGTCTATATCAAAGCAGGTAATTACGGTGCTGAAAATATTGATTTCCAAAAATCGGGAACATCAGAATTACCCATACTTTTTGAGGGATATCAAAATACTCCCGGTGATAATCCCAATACCAATCATTCATTTGGAGATGCGCTTGATGCGACAGTAATGCCATTGCTTGATGGTGGTAACAGGGCAACTGCAGGAGGGGCAATTGAATTTATCTATCATTATTATGTTTCCCTGAAAAATTTTCAGCTTACAAATTACAATTACGGTATTTACACTTACGGATCTTCAAATTTGACATTTGATAATATTATACTAACCGAATTGGGTGATGTGAGTGCTTCTTATGACGGTATTGGATTTAGCCTTAACGTAAACAATGATGGTGATTTTGGTGAATATAACACAGTAAAGAATTGTTTTGTGGAAAACGCAGCTGCCGAAGGATATTCTTTTGACGGAAATTATAATAAGATTGAAAATAGCAAGGTGTATTGCAATGAAAACATCGATAGTGCTGCGATGGATTATTATATTGTTTTTGGAGGCAATTACAACAAAATAGAAAATTGTTATGCGGAAAGAATTGGAGTTTTGGATCACGATGGTCATGGAATCGGATTTAAGGAAGATTGCGAATACAATACAGTAAAAAACAGTACAGCTAAGAATATCGGCGAAGGATTTTATGTCAGGTACAGAGCTTGTAAGTTCAATACTTTTGAGAACTGTAAGGCATATGACTTGAATGGATTTGCTGTAAGAGATGGTGCAAGCAATAATACTTTCAGAAATTGTGAGGCTATTGACAACGAAAGTGCTGTTCTGTTTTTTGATACCGATGAAGATGGTGGTGCACAATATACAGGTAGAAACAATGTTTTTGAAAATTGTATTTTCCGTAATACATCCAAAAATGTCATAGATTTCTTTTATTATGAATTGGAATCCATTTGCGATAGCAATACATTTCAAAATTGTGTAATTGACGGTGGTGATTATTTGTTCAATTGCGACAGAAGCAATCAGGACAATAAATTAGAGAATTGCATAGTGACCAATGTCACTCATTATTCACGTACTGCGTATAATCAAGCAAACAGTTATACGTTAAACGTGATATTAGAAAATACTGACTTTTACAATAATGGATTCGCAGCACCTTCGGGAACAAATATAACCACCTTTGATCCTCAATTTGTAGATATCGTCAATCACGATTATCATCTTCAAAGTTCTTCACAATGCATCAATGCAGGCAATACCGATGAGAGCCCAGATGCAGATAAAGAAGGTAATCCACGTCCATTGATGAACGCGACAGATTTGGGAGCGTATGAATTCGGTATTTATTGGGAAGGATTTAAGGGCAATTATTGGAGAAATGCCGCTAATTGGTCAAACAATCATATACCGGCATCTACTGACAAAGTGACGATTCCTTCCCCCAAATATTATTACAATAGACCGGAAGTAAACGATAATTCGCAGGTAAAAACCCTATATATG
>JALVEE010000169.1 GCA_027008645.1 Saprospiraceae bacterium | reverse complement strand
TTGAACCTGAAAGTGTGCCGCCATTGCTGATATTTGTTATATTGCTATATCCATTTGGCATTACATCCTCTACTGATACATTTGTTGCTGCATCAGGTCCCTCATTACTTACTGTTATTGTAAAGGTTACTACATCACCAACGTTTGGATGAGTGTCATTCACTGATTTTACTAGATTAAGGTCGGCTACTTGAACATTTACATCGACATAATCATCATCATCTTCATTGACAGCCGGAGTATCTACACCGGCTCCAGTATCGTTACCGTCATAATTATCAGGAGTACTATCTCCATCAGTTTCACCGAAACCATAATCTTCACTGCTATCATCACTTATTTCAACATGATTTCTATATGGTCTTAAAGTTTCATCACTTATTTGCAACACCAAAGTTAAAGTTTTGCTATCTCCCGGATTTAAATTACCTAAAGCAATCCAAGTAACTTTTCCACCTGATACAGTCCCACCATCGCTTGCACTTACAAAAGTCATTCCGGCTGGAATCATATCTTCTACATCGTAATCGTAACTCGGCACATCTCCTTCGTTGGTAACTGTTATCACATAATTGACCTGAGAATTTGGAAGTACCAAATCAGATTGACCGGCAGCTAATTCTTTATCCACAGCCAAATCGTAATTGACATCAACATCGACATCGACATAATCATCATCATCCTCATTGACAGTCGGAGTATCTACGCCTTGTGCAGTATCATTACCGTCATAATTGTTTGGTGTACTATCACTATCATCAACACCAAAATCAGAACTACTATCATTTCTTATTTGAGTGTGGTTTCTGAACGGTCTTTTGGTTTCATCCTCAACTTTCAAACTTAATGTTAAAGTTTTTGATTGTCCTGGATTGAGATTTGATAAATTTCCCCATATAATCATATTACCTGATTGGAACCCACCGTCACTTGCACTAACAAAACTCATTCCAACGGGTAAAATATCTGCAACATCATAGGTATGGCTAGCTACATTACCTTCATTTGTAATAGTTATTATATAATTAACCGTTGCGTCAGGGTTCACTGTTGATGCTTGACCAGCAGCTAATTCTTTATCAATCGCAAGATCATAATCTACATTAACATCTATGTCCACATAATCGTCATCATCCTCATTTATATTAGGTGTATCTACACCAGCACCTGTATCGTTTCCATCATAATTATCAGGAGTACTATCGCTATCTGTTTCTCCCTCACCATAATCATCACTACTATCGTAGCTTATTTCCACATGATTACGGAATGCTCTCATATTGACATCTTCCACTTTCAAACTTAGTGTTAAAACTTTGCTATCTCCTGGATTCAAGTTACTTAGTGCAGTCCATACAACTTTAGTCCCTGATAAAGCTCCTCCATCACTTGCACTGACAAAGCTCATTCCTGCAGGAATCATGTCCTCAACATTATAATCGTAACTTGGAACATCACCTTCGTTTGTAATGGTTATTTTATAATTTACGGTAGCTCCAGGTTCTACTGTGGATGCTTGCCCATCAGCTAAAACTTTTTCAATAGCTAAATCATAATTTACCGCTACATCAATATCCACATAGTCATCATCATCTTCATTTATTGTTGGATTATCCACTCCCTGTGAATCATCATTACCATCATAGTTATCGGGGGTACTGTCCTCATCGCTATTATTAGGATAATCGTCAGCACTATCTTCACTTATTTCAACATGATTACGGAAAGCTCTCTTTCTTTCATCATCAACTTTTAACTTAAGTGCCAAAGTTTTTGTCTGTCCCGGATTCAAGTTTGGTAAATTATTCCAATAAACAAAATTTCCTGTATTTGTACCTCCATCGCTTGCACTAACAAAGACCATTCCGGCAGGAATAATATCTTTAACTGAATAGTCATTACTTGCCACATTACCTTGGTTAGTAATTGTTATAGTGTAATCAACTTCTGCATTAGGTAGTACTGTTACTGCTTGACCGGTTGCGAGAGCTTTATCGATTGCCAAATCATACTTACAATCTTTTGTTCCCAAATGCATCTCATCAACATCGGAACAACCTTCCTGATTGGAAACAGTTACTCTATAATCAATATCTACTGTTGATGTTGCAGTAGGATTTGCTGCATGAATATTATCTAAATACTGTGCAGGAACCCATGTATTTCCACCATCTGTAGAAGATTCCCACTCATAATAGAGATTATCACCTGATTGACCTGCAGTTCCTGTTGGATTACCTCCTATTTGAACTTCTGCACCCAAACATACATTTGATTTATCAGGTCCGGCATCAGCTGTTGGATTTAAATTTACATCTACGGTAACTGTTACCTCATCAGATCTTGTACAACCGTTTTGGGTAGTTGTCAATGTATATGTAATCGTGGAGCCGGGATCTGCTATTGGATTGGCTACATGATTATCATTCAAAAATAAGTTTGGAGTCCAAGTATAAGTTACTCCCGGAGGTCCTGATGGATCACAACCTAATTCCGTTGAAGCTCCCTGACAAATAGTAACATCAGGTCCAGCACAAGCAAATACCGCTTGTGTTATTGTAATCTGTTGTGTATAAGATGTACTACATCCATCTTTTGTCACCGTTAGATTAATAGTATAATCCCCCGGTGTATCCCATTCTACAACTTGGGATATATTATTTGAAGTAGCCGGTGTACCATTTTGGAATGTCCAGGAATAAGTAGCTCCAGAACCTGCATTATCCGCTTCAAATACCACACCCTCTTCAGCACAAACAGATGATGGTCCATTAATACCGGATTGTGGAAGAGGCTTTACAGTTACTGTTGCATTATCTGTATCTGTACAGCCATAATCATTCGTTACTGTTACTGTATATGTTGTCGTACTTGTCGGTGATACTGTTATTGTTTGCGTATTTGCACCTGTACTCCAGTGATAGCTTCCACCTCCTGATGCTGTTAAGCTGGTACTTTCTCCATTACATATCTCTTTATCTGGTCCGGCATTTGCATCCGGATTTGGATGTACCGTTACTACTACTGCATCTGTATCTTCACAACCTACTTCTCCACTAACCGTTACTGTGTATGTCGTTGTACTTGTAGGGCTCACTGTTATAGTTTTGGTATTCTCACCCGTGCTCCAATGATAACTAGCTCCTCCACTCGCTGTCAACGTAGCACTTTCTCCTTCACATATCTCTTGATCAGGTCCGGCATCTGCTGTTGGATTTGAATATACTTCTACGAACACATCGTCTGCATCTTCACAACCATATGCATTGGTTACTGTTACTGTATAGGTCGTGCTGGATGTTGGTGATACCGTTATTGTTTGAGTATTCTCGCCTGTACTCCAATGATAACTATCTCCTCCACTTGCTGTTAAGGTAGCACTCTCGCCTTCACATATCTCTTGATCCCATCCGGCATCTGCATCCGGATTTGGATGTACCGTTACTGTTACATTGTCTGTATCTGTACAACCGTAGCTATTAGTCACTGTTACTGTATATGTTGTCGTACTTGTCGGTGATACTGATATTGTTTGTGTATTTGCACCTGTGCTCCAGTGATAGCTTCCACCTCCTGATGCTGTTAAGCTGGTGCTTTCTCCATTACATATCTCTTTATCAGGTCCTGCACTCGCATTTGGATTTGGATGTACGGTAACAACAATTTCATCTGTATCTGTACACCCATTGCTATCTGTAACTGTGATACCATACGTAGTAGTGCTTGTAGGACAAACTGTTTTAGATTGCCCAGTCCCTAAGCCATTGTCCCAAGTATAGGTATATGGAGGAGTACCACCACTTGCTGACACACTCAATGTTACACAATCACCTGAACAAATCTCTTTATCAGAACCAGCTTGAAGATTTACACCACTACCCAACATTACCTGATAATCTTCCACTTCTCCATCCATGTATGAACCGGTTGGTCCAGCTCCTTGATCCGTTTCAATAATAAATCTTGCATAGGATGTTCCACAATTCACATTGGACGGAACCGAAATATTAAAAGTATGAGAACCGTCAGGATTTCCTTGATTTGTACCCACTTCATAGTCATCTATTATTTGTTCATTGCTATCAAAATCTCCGTCTCCGTTCCAATCTATCCAACCGGAGATAAAGCCATCGCTTACATTATCTGTATTCCATGTGATAGTTATTTGTTTTGTTGTACCTCCTGTAAATGTATTTCCTCCAACAAATGTTACCCCGTCTTCATCATCTGTTCCGTCATTATCATCACCATCGGCATTAGTTGAATATTGCATTCCGGCTTCTTCATCAACAGAATTACCCAATTCCATTAAATTAAATATCTGAACACTTACTTCTCCATAGCTTGATGGATTATCTCCAAAATCACTACCAACACATTCCGCTTCAGAATTCACAGCACCTGCCATAACCCAAGATTGTCCATCAAGACCGCTATTTCCGGAATATTGTCCATTTCTTGTATCCACTTCAATCTGCATACTGGTTGAACTTCCGGGAACATTAGGTACTGTAAGGGAGACCAAATTGATACAGCAACTGTTTAGGTTTGGATCGGGTCCAAAAATAGTAGTATTTGCAGAGGCTCCTCCAGCGCTTGCTGTAACCGTTAAATACCTACCATCTGTTGACAATTCGGAAATAGGAACAACCACGTCAATATCTCTTGGTCCGTTGTCAGCATGGATTGGTATATTGAATGTAACTATATCATTATACCCACTTTCATCAGTAAAGGTACCTGTTGATGAAACCTTTTCTGCAATATTTCGATACGCATAAACTGTCAATGATTGCAATCCCCAATTTGATCCGCAGTCATTTCCATTTGTTTGTGCATTAGTGTAAATCGATGAGTAGTTCCCTGATGGCAAAACTCCACTATATACATAAGAACTTGAAGCAGAAGCATAAGTTTGCTCAAGATCATAAGAATTATTATTTTGATCAAAAACTTGAACACAACTTGGTTCAGCATTTTTATATACTACTTCAACTACCGTTTGATATACATTTCCTGAATTTGGGATATCTACTTGACTATCCGGATTGCCATCACATTCATCCGTTCCAGCGGCATATATATCAACTTTTTTATGATCGTCACATGTAAAGTCCCAGTCCGTCGGTGCAGGTAAAGCATTACAAGCTGAAGAATATTGTAAACATATACTTGATGGATAAACAGAGCCATTATTAGGATGGTGTTGTATTATAATTTCGTCTGTACCGTTAGGTAAATAAAACTGGCCGTCTAAGGCACCAACCCAATCATCAGATTCTACTCCGGTATCTATTCCATCATTTCCAACTCCATCACCTGTATAAGAAGACGTATGAACAATTGAGCCATTTTTCTTAAACAACACCCTCCATTGCTCGTAGTTTTGAACTCCTGTATTTGATCTGCCACAATATCCATCCCAAGATATGGCTTCAGAAATAGTAATATTAACCGCACCTGAAAACTCAGGTGGGTATGGTCCCGGAATGGTATAAGTATCACTACCTTGCATCATACCTGAATTAGAAGTAATATTACAACCGTCAACCTGAATATTATTGTCCCAAAGGAAAGAGCCATTGTCACATGAAGAAGCTGTAGGAGGAACAGGACCTCCATTCACACAACCTGCAATCGACTCATAATCACTGTAAATATCCATTGTATGAAGTTTGGTGGCATATGCATTATTAACATTAATTATCCATGCTGTATTGTCTGTCTCGGAAGGACCGTCATATCCTGTACTTCCATAAAAATTACCGTCATTATGAAATGACAACCCTTCCAAATCATCTAAATCTCCACCTGAATATTGCAATCGACCAATATCTGTTACCGCACCTGTATTTTTATTAATTTT
Organism: Saprospiraceae bacterium; assembly: GCA_027008645.1. Classification (GTDB taxonomy): domain Bacteria; phylum Bacteroidota; class Bacteroidia; order Chitinophagales; family Saprospiraceae; genus JADJGA01. The sequence goes on along the minus strand of JALVEE010000169.1, from coordinate 4,780 downwards.
CACTAACCTTTCATCTGCCCCACTATCATGATTTACTGTTGCGTACATTTGTCCGTTTGAAGGATCTATAGCTATATCATCCACATCATCCAAGCCAACAACAGGTGTCGTCGCAATTACTACATAATCATTACCATTAAAAGCACCTGGCACATAAGCACCAGTATTGGGATTTATCTGAAATAATAAATCATCACCGCCTCTCCTCTCAGAACCATATAATACTCCTGATACCGGATCAAAAGCTAATCCATCAACATCATTAAAGGTTTCAGAGCCTTCAGATCCATTTCCTGTACCAAAATCTCCAATGGCAGAAAACGCTCCGTTATTCCAATTCAAAGTACCAAAAGTACCATCATTAGCAGCATATAAGGTCTGCTCGTCCAAAGATATCACAATAGCTTCGATACCATCAACTCCGGTACTTCCAATTTCAGTTGCTCCTCCACTGCCATCCTTTGGCATAAATACCAACTTATTATCACTATCTGATACCGTATATAAATAATCGCAATCAGGATGATTAGTACATGATGTTATCTCAAAATTATCTGTTGCTTTTGTATCCCAGCAATCCCCTCCGTCAGTTTCATATGTAATACTTAATTTTGGTGCTTGACTATTACCATATTCATATGACTTTATCGCTCTATATTCACCATCTTGATGTTCAATAATAAATGCGATATCATTTCCACTACTCCATCCTCCTCTATTCACTATTTCCTGAACAACTGACTTAATGTCAGGAGTATTGTACCAGACATCAGCTTCCCAGTAATCATCAACATTCCAAGTTACATTAGCCGAAGTTTTAGTCCTATTAGAGATATTATTGTCTGTCTCTGAAAAAGTTGATGCATCATCAGTATCCTCTCCATATATTTTAACAATAGGAGTATGACCATTATCAGTCCATCTTGGAACATATTTAATAACAGCTGAAGTAATTGTTGCACCTTGGGGAATATCAATACCTTGAAACCGTATCCCCGCTTTTGAATTAAGACTTATGTGATCATCAGTAAGAGTTACTGTACCACTACATTCCTTACCATCATCGGATCCATATGAAACTTGTTTCTCCATACTACCACTGCCACCACTACAAGATTTTTGCAATTTCATTATATATGAGCCAACCGGTTGAGATCCGAAAGTAAAATTACCATTTGAAGAATTATCAGGTAAATTCTGTGTTTCAATTTCAGTTCCATTTGAATTGGTTAACAATAATCTCCAACTTCCACTTCCATTTGCTTCATAAGTGCCTGTAATGTTATCACCGGAGCAAACAGGTTCAGGAGTTACATCAACGTCACCGGAACCACAACTATTAATATCAAAATAATCTATATCTCTATCATCCCAATAGCCATCAACATCTGTCTGAAGCTCAACCCTGTATTGACTACCCGCAGGTTGTGGATTAAATGAAAAATCACCATCTGAATCACCATATGGTAAACCAATAACATCAAGTTGGCTTCCTCCTGAATTATATAAAACCAGACGCCAATTACTAGCACCAAAAGCCTCATAAGTACCAACAATATTATCAGAAGAGCAGACCGGTTCAGGTGTAACATTTACATCTCCATGACACAGTGGACTTGATAAATAATAATCATGATTGATGTCACCATACAGACGCTGATTAGCGATTAAATCCGCTTTTTTTACATGCGAGCTAAGCTTCTCTTTGTGCTTCTTTTTTACCATAATTGGGTTTTCATTAAAACCAATACCGGTATTTCCAAAGCTGACATTCAAAATAAAGCCAAATAATACAAATGCGATTACTCGCAAAAAACTAATTTGGGGGGGATAAATTGTTTTCATTGCTATATTAATTTTTTAAAAACGTTAATCTTAGAATATATTTCACATCTTCGATAATAGTAAATACAATACCAAATCATCATTTTGTATTAGAAAACACAAATAACAATTCGATAACACGCTAAAATTGACATTTTTTTTTGTCATATCCCCCATTATTTAAAAAATTTTAACTTAAGTATTTTTTTCATATTGAATCTTTCTAATATATTATATGTTGATTTTATGACAATAACATAGAAAATAAAAAAAACAGCAAAAAAAAATAATTAAATAGAAATAATAAATCTATCAGAAATAGTCTAATACAAAAACAATTATATATTCAAGATTTTTATATTAATAAAAATTTACTATGTATTAAATCACCAATCACAAAATAAATATTTCTTATCATAAAATCCATTTCTCTAATTTTACATTGCAGGCAAATCAGAATTAGCCCATTTTTCGGGAGCATTTCATTTTTTCGCTTTTTGTAAGAAGTTTTGTTGAGAAAGGCAATATTGTATACCTATTGCATGCATTTAAGTTAATGAAGTTTTTTTACCCATGTTTTGTACCTAAAGGCGCAAAGCTTTTTTTCGCCTTTCCCATTCTTTGCCTCTGACTCCTATACTTCGACAAGCTCGGCAACCAAAGGAGAATCAACCCGCAACACGAAAAAATGAAATACGCCTAATATTTTTTGCACAAATCAATATTATTACGTATCTTGCACTGGGTTTCCCTCCTAAGATTAGTTTATCACCAACTTTGAGTCTGATTAGCAGTGGACAATTGTCCTTTTATTAAAAGTTTAATTTTTTTTGCTATGAAAAACAGAACAGTATTTTTAATCACTTTTAGTCTTTTTATCTCTCAATCATTATTCTCTCAGATGCCAAGAGAACTTAATCTTTTGTTCACAAAAGTCCAAAACTTCACTCCGAGAAACAATGTTTTTGTTGATGAAGCAATTTATTTTAGACTAAATAAAAATCTTCTTCAGGATTTTTATCGCCAAAATGACCAAATAATTAAAATATCCTTACCAATATCAGATAACGATACTGTAAAAATGCTTCTGGAGGAATTTAAAATATTCACAAATGATTTTAGTTTAAAAACATCAAATGGTAAGACAATTTCAAATTATAAAAAAGGAAAGTTTTATAGAGGGAAATTATTAAATAAAAATGGTTTTGCTACCATGAATTTTTTCGAAAATGAAGTTTCCGGAATAATATCAATAGATGGTATTGGAAATTATAATTTTGGGAAAATTAAAAATAGCCACGACGAATATATATTATATAATGACAGGAAAGTTAAAATCAATATCGGAATAGCTTGCAATGTGACGGATGAATATGAACGAAATAGTGAGAATAAAAGAATTAAAAACAAGATTCAATTCAGAAACACTTGTGTGAAATTTTATCTTGAAGGAGACTACGCCCTATATCAAGACAAAGGTTCTGTTTCAAACACAGCTGATTATATGAGCAGCTTATTTGCAGAAATGGCAACTCTTTACAGCAATGAAAACATAGATATCGAGATAAAAGAAATAATGATATGGACTTCTGCTGACGGTTATAGTACGAGTAGTTCTTCAACCGCATTGGATCAATTTGCAGCAAATAATCAGGATAAGAATGCAGATTTATGTCATTTGTTCGCATTAGGTGGTAATAATACTGGTGGTCTTGCATGGATTGATGTGCTATGTGATGACACTTATAAATTTGCATATAGTAATATTTCAAGTACTTACCAAAATGTACCAACATATTCATGGAGTGTCGAATGTATTACACATGAAACGGGACATAACTTTGGCTCAAAGCACACACATGATTGTGTATGGGGACCAAATAAAGATGAACAAATCGATGATTGCGGACCTGAGTCGGGAAATCCGGGCAATCCGGGAGATTGTTACGATTCCGATAGTCCAATATTGCCTGAAAAGGGAACAATTATGAGTTATTGTCATCTTATTTCTACAATTGGGATTGATTTTAATTTAGGTTTTGGACAAGAACCCGGTGATACTATAAGAAGCAAATATAATAGTGCCGGATGCCTCACAGCATGTGAAGCATCTTCAACTTGTGATATCCCCGTAAATTTAACTACAACATCAATAACAGGCACATCAGCTACTCTAGATTGGGAAGTAGGTGCAAGCGGTTCAAAGTGGGAAGTTGAGTATGGTGAATCAGGATTCTCTTTAGGTACAGGCACTAACGCATCAAACATTACAAATACATATCTAAATCTATCCGGTCTAAGCGTAGCACACTCGTATGATTGGTATATCAGAACAGATTGCGATGGAGGAGATTACTCAAATTGGGTTGGACCAAAGACTTTTACTACAGTTTGTACAGGTGCTTCTGCAACATCTCTTCCTTTCTTAGAAGACTGGGAATCTGACAGTGGCACTATGCAAAGCGATGGATATATCAGCTGTCACTCTGACAAAAACTGGTATTTTGAGACAACAGATCAAGGGGAAGGAAGAGTTAAATGGGGAACAGACTGCTATTCTAACTGGGTTATAAATGGTAGCGGATCATTAGTTATGGATAGGTATCCTAATGGATATTTTACAACAAATCACTCAATATTGACAGTAGATTTATCCGGTTATTCATCTTCAAATGATTTGGAAATAAGAATTAAGTATATGGATTTAGGTGATGAATCAGATGAAGGGGATAATATTTCTATAAGAGGAAATGATTCCGAATCTTGGATAAATGCATATGATTTGAACCCTGAAAATATCACTAATGGAAATGTGGTACAAGTAAACTTAGATTTGGATGCTATTTTAGACCAAAATTCTCAAGAAGCCGGTTCCTCTTTACAAATAAGATTGGGGCAAGAAGATAATTATACAGCACCAAGTGATGGAATAGTATTTGACGATATTGAAATCATT